>CAZWPU010000017.1:15764-17508 GCA_964635605.1 uncultured Bacteroidales bacterium
CAAAATTATATTCAACACAAAACAATTCCTAAAAAAACAAAAATTTATGCTATATCTTTATTGTGGATAACCATTTTACTAACAGCAATTTTTGCTGTACCTCATTTTTGGGTTAAAATTTTACTTATTATCATTGCATCGGCTGTTACTTTACATATCCTTTCATTTAAATCAAACAGAACCTTATGATTCCCGTACTTTTACTCATGACATCAGGCATAATCGTTGGATGGATTTTTCATCACAAAACAATTTTTCTACAATGGATTTCAAAATTTACCAACTGGGCCATCTATTTGTTGCTATTTTTACTGGGATTAGCCGTTGGTACTAATAAAGAAATATTATCCAATTTCGACAAAATAGGTTATTTATCCATCGCGATTACCCTTTTTGCTGTTGCAGGAAGTATTTTAACTGCCTGGATTACTTATCATTTGTTTTTTAAAAACAAAGGAGTGGAAAATGAAAGGTAGTATCATTATTTTATTATTTTTTATTTTAGGCCTTTTAGCCGGAATTTACCAATTGCTTCCCGAACATTTCCTTGAAAACGATTACAGCCTTTATGCACTGTATCTTTTAATGTTTCTTGTAGGCATAGGAATTGGCAGTAACAAAAAATCATTACAAATAATTAAAAAAATAAATTTTAAAATTTTATTCGTTCCCTTATCAGTAATTACAGGGACTTTCATAGGCGTTTCTATTTTTGCACTATTACAAAATCAGTTAAATATAGCTGAATCATTAGCCATAGGTTCCGGTTTTGGATATTACAGTTTATCGAGTGTATTAATTTCAGAAGTTGCCAGCGACACATTGGGCGTAATCGCACTATTATCAAATATTACCCGCGAAATTATCACGTTGCTTCTTACACCATTCTTTGCACGTTATTTTGGCAAACTAGCTCCAATATCCTCAGGCGGTGCCACAGCAATGGATACAACATTACCCATAATTACTAAATATATTGGCTCTGATTATGCTATTATTTCGGTATTTAGCGGCATTGTATTAACCATACTTGTCCCTTTTTTAATAGCAATTATTCTTTAACTTTCAACAATTAATAAATAATTCAGCTACTTATACCTTGAAATTGAATAAGTATTTATACTTTTATAAGCTCTTTTCAGGAATTATCTAAATATCAAAATATTTCAAAAATGGCTGGTAAAATTAATATTAATGTTCGTTCAGAAATTGGCGAATTAGAGGGAGTTATACTTCACACTCCAGGGAAAGAAGTAGAAAATATGACACCCAAAAATGCAGAAAGGGCTCTTTACAGTGACATCCTAAATCTTTCGGTTGCTCAAAAAGAATATGCTCAGCTCAGCGGTGTGTTAGATAAGTTAACCAAAACATTCCAGGTAAAAGATCTTCTGGCAGATATTCTTAAAAATGAAAAAGTTAAAGAAACTCTTTTACACAAAATTTGTTCAAACGAAGATAAATGCACTATTATTAAACATTTACAAGCATTAAATCCTACAGAACTTTCGTCAAAATTAATTGAAGGTGTAATAGAAGAAAAAAATACGCTTACCAGATATTTAAGCAAGGAAAGATACTCGTTACGTCCGCTGCATAATTTCTTTTTTACCCGTGATGCAGCTATGTCAGTCCTTGATGATGTTTTAATTGGGCGTATGGCCAATCAGGTTCGTGAAAGAGAATCGTTAATTATGGAAGCTATTTTTGATTACCACGAGCTCTTTTTAACCAAAACCGTTAA
>CAZWPU010000018.1:0-1678 GCA_964635605.1 uncultured Bacteroidales bacterium
ATTCCATTTTCATGGGCTTTTTCTACAAATCGTTCCACCAGGTCATCCGGGTAATTTTTATAGCCGACAATATTTTGCCCGCGAAGCAGCATCTGTAAAGGTGTTTTTTTAGCCCTTGATTTGATAAGCCGTAAACGTTCCCATGGATCTTCTCGTAAATACCGCAAGCAAACATCAAAAGTAGCACCACCCCATACTTCCAGTGAGTAGTAGCCCACTGCATCAATAGTGTCAATAATACTTAAAATATCATCGGTACGCATGCGTGTTGCCCACAATGATTGATGTCCGTCCCTTAATGTTGTATCTGTAATTCTTAATATTTTTTTTGCCATAACCGTTTTCTTTTTAATTTATTTATCAACAGAAAAATTTCCCATAGCCGAGAATTTTTCAAATCTTTTTTGTAATAATTCTTCGGTGGATAATTTTTGTAATGATTGTAGGTTTTTGAGTATTGCTTTTTGAATGGACTCAACTGTTTTTTTGTGATTGGAATGAGCTCCGTCTCCAGGTTCGTTTATAATTTCATCAATCAACTCATGTTTTAGGAGTGCATTCGCTGTAAGATTAAGTGCTTCAGCAGCATCAGGAGCAAATTTTGCATCACGCCACAAAATGGAAGCACATCCTTCGGGTGAAATAACAGAGTAGATCGCATTGGAGAGCATTAAAATACGATCGCCAACACCAATGCCCAATGCACCTCCGCTACCTCCTTCGCCAACAACAACACAAATAATGGGAACTTCGATAGTTGCCATTTCGGTTAGATTTTTTGCAATAGCCTCAGCCTGACCACGCTCTTCCGCTTCGAGACCGGGAAATGCTCCCGGGGTATCAATAAATGATATTACGGGAATATTAAATTTTTGTGCCAGTTTCATTAATCTTAGAGCTTTTCGATAACCATCCGGTTTTGCCATTCCAAAATTTCGATCAATATTGTCGGTGGTGTTTTTTCCTTTATTGTGTCCAATAACCATTACTTTTTGATCAGAAATTTGAGCAAAACCTCCGATCATAGCTTTATCATCAGCAAAATATCGATCGCCATGGAGTTCTATAAAATTTGTGAACATAAGCGAAAGATAATCCTGTAAAACAGGTCGTTTGGGATGCCGGCTGATTTGTACAATCTCCCAGGGAGTTAAATTTTTTTCTTTGGGTTGATTCTTTTTTTTCGTTGGATGATTATTCTTTGGTACCATAGGATTCTTCCTTCAATGAAAAATTTAAAGTTTAATTAATAAGGTTGTAATTATCGATTATAGTAATTCAAAACACTGCTTAAAAACTTTTTTAAATCTTTTCTGTTTACAATAGAATCAATAAATCCATGTTTAAGCAAATATTCGGCAGTTTGAAAATCTTCTGGCAATTTTTGTCCAATGGTTTGTTCAATGACCCTTCTTCCGGCAAAGCCTATCATTGCTCCGGGTTCGGCAATATTAATATCGCCCATCATTGCATAACTGGCTGTAACTCCTCCTGTAGTAGGGTTTGTTAATACAGAAATAAAGGGTATGTTTTTTTGATTTAACCTCGATATTCCCGCACAGGTTTTAGCCATTTGCATAAGCGATAATGTTCCTTCCTGCATCCGGGCACCACCCGATGCTGAGATAATGATATAGGGAATTTGATTTTTATATGCGTAGTTTGAAGCTTGAAGAAT
>CAZWPU010000018.1:1778-14684 GCA_964635605.1 uncultured Bacteroidales bacterium
AGATAATGATATAGGGAATTTGATTTTTATATGCGTAGTTTGAAGCTTGAAGAATCTTTTCTCCTGTGGCACTACCTAAGCTCCCTCCTAAAAATCTAAAATCCATTATCGCCATTACAACTTCTGTTCCATTCATCTTACCAGTTCCCGTAATAACAGCCTCATTAATGCCTGTTTTTGTTTTTGTAACTTTAATTTTATCAGCATAACTTCCTTTTAAATCGTTAAAACCTAACGAATCAAACGAGCTGATATAAGCAAATAGTTCCTGAAAAGTATGTTTATCAAAGAGTAAAGAAATACGTTCGTGAGATGTTATACTTCCATGATAATTACAATTTGGACAAACATTTAGATTGTTTAACCACTCTTTATAATAAATATGCGATTGACATTTTTTGCATTTTATAAAAATTTCTTTTTTTGATTGCTGAACAGAAGGTTGTTTGTTGTGGGTGTACCAAGCCATTATACTTATTTTTGATTTATTAACTAAAAGATAAATAATTTTCAATATTATAAAAGCAAATAATTGTGTAAAATAATCAATTTAATATAGAAATGCTATTTTAATAGTTAAATAATTATATATGTTACTTTATAAAATGGTTTTGCAATTTAATCAGGATTGATTTGTATTAAGGGTAAATACTTATGGAGGTGTATGTTTAAATATGAATAAATTATTAACTTTGAGGTTTAAATAAAAAAGATAACAACAGCAATTGAAATTTAATCATGAAAAAAAATTTAAAATCTTTATTTCACCGTTCTTTAATTGACATTATTGAAAGGCATAATAATGTATTAGCAAATCTTGAAAGAAAAGAATTAATTCAACATGTAATCGAAAACCGAGAAGCTATTATTTCAAAAAATGGAGCCTTAGCTACATGGACACCTCCAGAATCTACAGGACGAAGTCCTAAAGATACCTATATTGTTAAAAGAGCTGAAAGCGAAAAAAATATCGATTGGAATTCACCCAATAATATTCCAATCAGCGAAGAAGTATTTGATATGGTATTTTCAGATGCCATGGATATCTTGAAAGAAAATAAAAGA
Organism: uncultured Bacteroidales bacterium; assembly: GCA_964635605.1. GTDB lineage: Bacteria > Bacteroidota > Bacteroidia > Bacteroidales > UBA12077 > UBA12077. The sequence goes on from CAZWPU010000018.1 coordinate 2,844, forward strand.
ATATATTGTACCGATAGGGTAATTGGTGCTGACGCTAAATATGCGCTTCCCGTAAAAACAATCACAAGTGAAGCTTTAACAGCATTGTTTACCGATAATATGTTTCGACCAGTGCCAGCAGAAATTGAAAATAGTGTTTTTGCCGACCATGGTTTTAATTTTTTAAGCCTACCGTATAACAAACTTGATAAAAATAGGTATAAAGGGCTATTGCGCACATTACCCAATGGAGATACATCTGATATTGCAGTGATTATGGATTATGACCGTCGGTTGGGTGTTATTGTTGGCTCTGCTTATTTAGGAAGTGTGAAAAAATTAATGTTTACGGTAATGAATTATTACCTGCCTTTTGAAGGTGTACTTCCATTGCATTGTTCAGCCAATGAGGCTAAAGATGGAAAATCTGCTTTGCTGCTTGGCTTATCGGGTACAGGAAAAACTACTTTATCCGCAGATCCGGAAAGATTATTATTGGGAGACGATGAACACGGTTGGAGCCATGATGGTATTTTTAATTTTGAAAATGGTTGTTATGCCAAAATGATTGACATTAGCGCTGAAAAAGAACCCGAAATTTACGATGCCGTAATGCACAAAGAAGACCCGTTAACTCATGGCGCTATTGTTGAAAATGCCATGGTTTACCCGAATGGAGTTTTTGACTTTTTCGATACTCGTATAACTGAAAATTCAAGGGCGTCCTATTTACTTACCTCCTTAAAAAAAATTAAAGAATCATCTATTTCAGGACATCCCAAAACGATATTATTTTTAACGGCTGATGCATATGGTGTTTTACCTCCTATATCTAAATTAGATACTGATCAGGCAAGACTTTGGTTTTTAATGGGATATACCAGCAAGCTGGCAGGAACTGAAACAGGTGTTACTGAGCCACAGGCTACGTTCTCTCGTTTTTTTGGACAACCTTTTATGCCTTTAAATCCAGAGTTCTATTCATCTATGCTGGGTGAAAAAATGCAGCAATTCAATACAAAAGTTTATTTGGTAAATACTGGCTGGTCTGGAGGAGCATATGGAGTAGGTAAAAGAATTGACCTTAAGTTAACACGTGCCATGGTAAACGCAGCATTAAATGGTGATTTAGAAAATGTAGATTACCTCTACGATGAATTGTTCCATTTGAATGTTCCTAAAAAATGTACAGGAGTACCCGATAAAATTTTAACACCTATAAATACCTGGGTAAACAAAGATGAGTATAAGCTTACAGCTTCCCGGTTAGCTAATAAATTTAGTGCAGCTTTTGATGAAGCCTATGGAGATAAAAATATTAAAGAAAGTGTTAAAAACAAATGTCCGGGTAAATAAAAAACGATAGCATAATAATATTCCTTAATCCTCTTTAAAATAAAATATTAAAGAGGATTAATCTTTATTATAGAATGCTGGCAATTAACCAAACTTTGATGCTTATAAAAATATTTGTTATTTTGCGTTGCTAATATAAAATAAAAACTATGCATATTGTAGTAAACATCCTTATTACAATTTTAGCTTACTTACTTGGTTCTATACCTACATCAATTTGGATCAGCAGATCTTTTTTTAATATTGATATTAGAGATTATGGAAGTGGTAATGCCGGAGCAACCAATACTTTTAGAGTGCTTGGTACTAAAGCTGGAATTGTAGTATTTATTGTTGATATTTTAAAAGGATTTTTGGCTGTTAATTTAATCTACTTAACCGATTATTATATTCCCGATAGTGGTGATTATATTAATATACAATTATTGTTAGGTATTGCTGCTATGTTGGGACATATTTTTCCTATCTATGCCGGATTTAGAGGTGGAAAAGGCGTGGCAACACTTTTTGGTGTGATCTGTGCAATTAGTTTTTATCCAACCCTGATAATGGCTGGTATTTTTGTTTTGACCTTAGTTATTACCCGATATGTTTCTTTAAGCTCAATGATTTCAGGACTGTCATTTCCAGTACTGATTATTGTAGTATTTAAAGAGACGACTTCATCGCTGGTTATTTTTTCTTTAATAATGGCTGTATTAATGTTGTTTACTCATCAAAAGAATATTGAACGCCTTTTAAATAAGGAAGAAAAAAAAGCAGATTTTTCTAAATTGAAAAAGAAAAATAGAAAGGAAAGCGGTTAAGAGATATATAAAATATTTTTATAAACGACTTTCTTTTTAACCCAATGAATAATTTTTACCTTTAACTTTCTTTATTAGGAATAATATGCACATCGTGTTGAGGGAAAGGAATCTGAATTTTATTTTTTCTGAAGTTTTTATCAATAGTAAATCGGAGGTCGCTTTTTATATTTTCAACCTCAAAAGCTCTGTCTGTCCAGAAAAAAAGCTGAAAATTAAGTGATGAATCTCCAAAATCAAAAAATCGTACAAATGGTTTGGGTGTTTTTGTTACATCAGGATGATTGATTGCACATTCGGTAAGAACTTTTGCTACAAGTTCAACATCTGAACCATATGCTACACCTACCTGTACATGAAATCGGGTACGTTTCTGAATATGACTCCAGTTAATTACTTTTCCGTCGATAAATTTTGAGTTGGGTATAACCAGAATAATATTATCTCTGCTTTCTATTTTAGTTGTTCGGAAACCAATTTCTTTAACTTTCCCAATTTCATCATCAAGTTCGACAATATCGTTTACTTTTAAATTCCCTTCGAACAATATAAAAAGCCCGGATACTATATCTCTAAAAATTTGTTGTAACCCAAATCCTAAACCAACTAATAAGGCAGCTGAACCCGCTAAAAAAAAAGTAATTTTAATACCAATCGTTTCAAGGCTTAATATAATAGCGATAGTCCATAAAATATATTTTATAAGCTGATAAATAGTATTGCTTTTACCAAATTCAATGTTTTTATTGGTGTAAATTTTACGTTTAAAAATTTTATGAATAATTCCTATAATAATTCGGGTTATAAGTAATATCAGAATTGTAGCTATAAGGTTATATATCGTAATGTTGAAACTGTCGGTTCTTATAATTGTATATTCCAAAATATCTTTAAGGTTCATTGTAAATAAATTAAAGTTTTGGGAGATTTTTAATCAATAAACTCATTTTCGAGGAGTTGTCTTAATCTGTTAGGGCCAATATTTGTTTCTATATCGTCATGTTTGGCAAAAGAAATCGCTCCGGTTTCTTCCGAAACAATAATCACAACAGTATCTGTTTTTTCAGCAATACCTATAGCGGCCCTGTGTCGCATTCCAAATTGAGGCGGGAGATCTATTCTTTCGGTAATGGGCAATACGCAACGTGCAGCAATTATTTTGTCATTTTTAATTATTGCTGCCCCATCATGTAAAGGACTATTTTTAAAAAATATACTTTCTAATAAACGACTCGAAGTATCTGCATTTATGGTATCTCCGGTTTTAATAAAACTCATTAAATCTGATTTTTTAGAGATAACAATTAAAGCTCCGGTTTTAAATGCTGACATATTAGAGCATGCATTCACAATAGAATTAATATCAATTGTTGAAGTTTTGTTGTTGCCAAATGAAAATAAATTTTCTAAAGAAAATTTTCGGTTGGTAATATATCGTGTGCTGATGATCAGCAAGAATCTTCTTATTTCTTGTTGAAAAACAATGATTAAAGCAATAACACCAACACCAATAACCTGCCCAAGGATACTACTCAATAGCTGCATATTTAAGGCTTTTACCAAAAGCCATAAAAGGTAAAGGGAAAAAATACCGATAAAAATATTCATTGCAGTGGTTCCGCGGATCAGGTTATAAATCTGGTATAAAAGGAAAGCTACCAAAAGTATATCGAGAATATCTAAAAATCGTATGGTAATAAATGTTGTAATCATAAATAAACCAAGTGCCAAAAATTAATTATAACAAATGTAATAAAATAAAAATCAATCGTGCCAATTATCTACTTCTGCAGCTAAATATTTTTGGGTCAACAGAATGGTTTCTTTTGCTTCTTTAACATCATGGACTCGTAAAATATTAGCTCCACCTAATAAGGCTAATGTATTTAAAATACTGGTACCATTGAGTGCTTCGTTGGATGATTGGTTTAAGTATTTATAAATCATAGATTTCCTTGATAAACCTGCTAGTATGGGTAATTCAAAAATTTTAAAATCATTAAGGTGTTTTAATAATTGATAATTATGATCTATTGTTTTTCCAAAACCAAAACCAGGATCAAGAATTAGATCATTAACCCCCAAAAGTTTTAAATGATCCACTTTTTTAGCAAAATAACGGATAACCTCTTTTACTACATTTTCATATTTTGGATTATTCTGCATATTTTGCGGAGTGCCTTGCATGTGCATCATAATGTAAGGTACCTGATGTTTGGCAATAACCTCAAACATCTTAGAATCCATATCTCCCGCTGAAATATCATTAATAATTTCTATATTAAAATTTTGAATAACATATTCAGCTACTACAGCTCTAAAAGTATCAATAGATAGGATGATATCCGGAAAATGTTTTTTTATTAGTTCTATAATGGGAGTTAAACGATTAATTTCTTCTTTCTCAGAAATATCTTTTGCCCCCGGCCTTGATGAGTAAGCTCCTATATCTAAAATATCGCACCCTTCATTGATCATCTGTTGTACTTGATCAATGATTTGGGTGTGCGAGGTATATTTTCCTCCATCATAAAAAGAGTCTAAGGTAATATTTAATATGCCCATAATTCGAGGATTTGATAAATCCAATAATTCCCCTCCGCAATTGATGGTTAATTTTCTTGAAAAAAATGTATCTTTAGCCTGCATTTTTAAACTATGGTTGGGTTTTTATAACTCAACAAATGTAATAAATTTTAAGCGTTTTAAAACAGCACTAAATCGGTAAATCAGAATATTGAAAATATGAAATTTATTGTTATTGAAGGATTAGACGGATCGGGAAAGTCAACACAAATCAAAAATCTGAAAAAATATCTTGAACAGCATCATATTGATTATGAATATCTTCATTTCCCGCGAACGGACTCCAGAATTTACGGCGATTTAATTGCTCGATTCTTGCGAGGAGAACTGGGAAACATGGAGTCGGTTAACCCTTATTTGATTGCTCTGATTTATGCAGGCGATCGGAACGATGCCAAGGAAACTATTAATCAATGGTTACAACAGGATAAACTTGTAATTGTTGATCGTTATGTTTATTCAAATATTGCTTTTCAGTGTGCAAAATTAAAATCAGAAAAAGAAAAAGTTGAATTAAGTGAGTGGATTAAAGACTTAGAGTATGATTATTATCATATTCCATTTCCTGATTTGAATATATTTTTGGATGTGCCATTTGAATTTACGAAACGAAATTTAACAAAACGACGACAAGGAAACGAACGAAATTACCTGAATGGCAAAGAGGATATTCATGAAAAAAATATAGATTTTCAAAATGAAGTAAGAAATATCTATTTGCGTGAAGCAAATAACGATCCTCAATTGAGAATAATAGAATGTGCCGACAAAAATGGGATTATGCCGGATCAAAATATAATTTTTGAAAAATTAATTGATTTGCTAAAAAAAGAAAATATTATTTAATAACGTATAAAAATTGTAATAATAAAATGAAGAAACTTAATCATTATAGCCGAATAATTTTAGGTGTTGTATTTATTTTTTCTGGATTTGTTAAAGCGGTAGATCCCTTAGGATCGATGTATAAGTTTAATGATTATTTTACTGCTTTTGGATTAGAATTTTTATCGTTAATTGCTTTACCATTGGCTATTTTATTAAGTACATTAGAATTTGTTCTTGGATTTTCCTTACTTTTTGCCACAAAACGAAAAATAACCGCCTGGGTAACTCTTTTGTTTATGAGTTTTTTTACCATTCTTACTTTGTTCCTGGCAATCTTTAATCCTGTATCCGATTGTGGTTGTTTTGGCGATGCTATTATTATGACGAACTGGGAAACATTTTGGAAAAATGTGGTATTAATGATTTTTACCCTGATTGTTTTTGTTCATCGACATAAATATGAAGTGCATTGGAAAAACCTAAATCAATGGCTGGTACTATTAATACCATTTATTTTTAGTGTATCGCTTTCTTTATACTGCTATTTTAATTTACCCATACTCGATTTCAGGCCTTATACTATTGGAACCCATATCCCTGAAAAGATTATTATTCCGGAAGATGCGCCAAAAGCTGAATATGAAACAATTTTGCTTTATCAGAAAAATGGGAAAGTAAAAGAGTTTACGTTGGATAACCTGCCAGATTCTACCTGGCAATGGGTTGAAACACAGAATGTGTTGATTAATGAGGGTTATGTACCACCTATTCATGATTTTACTATTCAAACATCCAGTGGAAACGATATAACGGATATCGTTTTAAACGACCCTAAATTTAATTTCTTGATGATTGCATACAACTTAAACGAAACAAGTGTTAAGAATATAGATCAAATTAATGAACTTGCCGCTTATTGTAAAGAGTCGGGCAAATGCAACTTTATTTGCCTTACAGCATCTGTTGAATCGGTTATTCAGGATTTTAGCGAAAAAACCAATGCGCAATATATGTTTTATGCTACCGATGAAATTACCTTGAAGACTATTGTGCGGGCAAATCCTGGAATTGTTTTATTGAAACAAGGAACGATTTTGGATAAATGGCATCATCGAAATATTCCAACTATAGAAGAAATAGAGCATTTGTATCTTAACAATGATAAATATAAAAAAGAACTTAAGAATCCTGAGAAAGAAGTTTTAGCCGAAAATTAACGATAAGAAAAAATTTGTGTTAAATTTTTTAATGAAACGGTTTTTATACGCCCTGCTAATATTGTGGGGTGTTATTACCGTTATTTTTTTCTTGTTTAATGTTTTGCCCGGCGATCCTGCTCAAATGATGTTAGGGCAACGAACGGATATCTCTACCGTTGAATCTATCCGTAAAGAATTAGGTTTAGATCGTTCGGTAGGGATGCAGTATGTAAAATATATCAATGATCTTTCTCCTGTTTCGGTACATCATGCAAAAAATGAAGCCAGTTATTTTTATCTTGATCCAGAAAAATATTCTCCTTATCACTCTATTTTTACGATTCATAAGAAATATACTTTAGTGCTGAAAAAACCATATTTACGTCGCTCATACCAAAGTAAAAAACAAGTTTCTGCAATTATTAGCGAAACCTTACCTAATACCTTTATATTGGCCATTGCTTCTATTGTTTTTGCAACATTTCTTGGTTTGTTTATCGGAATCATAGCTGCCCTAAAAAAAGATACTGTTTTCGATCGCTTATCCTTATTTTTTTCTGCTTTTGGCATGTCGCTTCCTTCATTTTTTGCCGCCATAATCATCGGATGGATTTTTGCTTTTTTGTTAGCTGATATTACAGGGCTAAACCTTACCGGAAATATTTATGAGATTGATGATTTAGGTAATGGAATGCACTTGCAATTAAAAAATTTAATCCTTCCGGCATTAACTTTGGGAATTAGGCCATTAGCTATTGTTATTCAATTGTCGCGTAATTCATTGCTGGATGTATTATCCCAGGATTATATTCGGACAGCAAAAGCGAAAGGGCTGAGGTTCTCCAGAATTATTTGGAAACATGCATTAAGGAACTCGCTTAATCCTGTTATTACTGCAATCTCCGGATGGTTTGCCTCGTTAATGACAGGGGTTGTTTTTGTTGAATATATTTTTGGATGGAAAGGACTTGGTTTTATTATTGTCGATGCATTGAATCAATACGATTTTCCGGTTGTATTAGGATGTATTCTCACCATTTCATTAATTTTTATCATTATTAATACATTGGTTGATATTGTTTATGGCATATTAGACCCCAGAGTGCGCATAAGTAATTAAAAACTTTTTTGATTTATTAAATTAATTAACCTTTTAATTTTTTATTTTTGAGTAAATATCAACTCAAAAAATTATTTAATCATGAGAAAAAATATTGTTGCAGGAAATTGGAAAATGAATAAAACCTTCCCAGAAGGTGTTGAGCTAATTCAACAGATTGTTAATCAGTCAGATGTAGTAAAAAATGTTGAATTGATTATTGCACCGCCATTTATCCTTACCGCTGAAGCTTCTAAAATAATAAAAGATTCGGCCGTGAAACTGGGAGTTCAAAACTGTTCAAATTATAAAGAAGGAGCTTATACCGGAGAAATATCTGTTTCAATGCTTAAATCAATAGGAACAGAATATGTTATTTTAGGGCACTCTGAACGACGTAAATATTTCAAAGAAACGAATGAAATAATTAATGAAAAGATTAAACTTAATTTAGAAATTGGCCTTAAACCTATTGCATGTTGTGGCGAAGTGTTTGAAGAAAGAGAAAAGGAAGAACATTTCCAAGTAGTAAATAAGCAAATAAAAGAGATGTTTGAGGGAATTGATGCCGATAATATGAAAAACATTGTTATTGCTTATGAACCAGTTTGGGCAATTGGTACGGGAAAAACAGCTACCCCCGAACAAGCGCAGGAGATGCATCTTTTTATTCGGGAAAAAATCAGAAATTCATACGGTTCACAAATAGCCAATGATATATCTATTTTGTATGGTGGAAGTTGTAAACCTTCGAATGCAGAAGAACTGTTTGCCAACCCCGATGTTGACGGAGGATTAATTGGTGGAGCCTCCCTTAAAGCCGATGATTTTATAGAAATAGCTAAGTCTTTTTAAATATTATAATGGATTATATTGAATTAAATTGCCAGGTGGAAGCTGAAAATCCTGAAGCAGTCATTGAAATACTTATTGCCGAATTGAACGAACTTGGTTACGAGAGTTATGATGAGGAAGAAGAGGGATTAAAAGCGTATATCTTAGAAAAGTTTTTTGATTTTGATGCTGTTAAAAAATTGCAAGTTAATACTTTACCTAACTGTACAATTGATTATTCCTGGAAGGTGATTGAAACACAAAATTGGAATCAGGTTTGGGAAAAAAGTTTTTGTCCAATTATTATAGATAATCAGTGTGTTATAAGGGCTCCTTTTCATAAAGGAATACCAAAATTACAATATGAAATTATTATTGAGCCTAAAATGTCGTTTGGAACCGGACATCATGAAACAACTTATTTGATGTTAAAAACCATGCTTAAGCTTGATTTTAAAAATCAAACGGTGTTAGATATGGGATGCGGAACAGGTGTTCTTGCCATTTTTGCAAAATTAAAAGGAGCAAAAGGAGTAACGGCAATTGATGTGGATGAATGGGCTTATACCAATACACTTGAAAATATTGAAAAAAATAATTGCAATGATATTCATGTTTTACAGGGAGATACATCTTTGCTTGTAGACCAGAAATTTGATATTATCCTTGCAAATATTAACCGAAATATATTAATAGATGATATACCTAAGTATGCCCGGGTATTAAAAAAGGAGGGAATCTTATTATTAAGTGGATTATACGACCTTGATTTACCCATGATTAAAGAGGAAGCTGAAAGTCATCAGCTGAAATATAAATCGCACAAAGAAAAACACAACTGGGTAGCTGCATTATTTTACAAACTTTAATTAAAACCTGAGTGTAATGAAAAAGATATCGATCAAAATAATACTCATTCTTGTTCTTTATTTCACTACATTTTTTTCTTTATCAGCACAAGATTTAAAAGAATTTAGTACTGATACAGCGCAATTTATTGAACAATTCGAAGAGTTTGTCAAACGAAATATTTCCGAACAAGAAGAGGATAGCCTGGATGTATTTATTGATCGTTGGAATACAGGTTATTTCACTCATGAAATTAAAACCCGTTTTATAGATGTTTGTAATTTAATGCTGCAAAATAAAGCTCGACGGAATCCTCATTTTACAAAGTATTTTGATTTGGTAATGATTTTTCATCAATCGGAAGAAGATTTTAAAAACTATACCGATTGGGAAAAGGGATTATATTATCTTTTTGAAAATGAAAAAAATCCGCTCCGTCTGGTTAATGCTTATTTCGATAATACCAAATCGCTTATTAATCAAAGTTGTATATATGGAACTTATGCAACAAGCTGGTTTGTTACGAATAAAAACTATAGTATCGAAACCGAACAAAATTTAAAATTTGTTTTTGAACAAACCGATCTTTATTGTAAAATAAAAAATGATAGTATTTCTATTGAGAATACCCATGGAGCTTATTTCCCTGTTAAAAATGAATGGAAGGGGAAGGAAGGTATTGTAACATGGGAAAGGGCTGGTTATATTGGGGATGAAGTTTATGCCAAACTGGATAATTATACCGTAGATCTTACAAAGTCGGGATTTAAAGCTGATTCTACAATGTTTGTTAATAAACTTTATTTTGAGGAACCCATATTAGGACAACTAACGGATCAGGTAATTCATATTACCAATCCAGAAAGAGCAGTTTATCCTGAATTTAATTCCTATCAAAAACGGTTTAAGATAGATGATATATTTCCAGATATTGATTACGAAGGAGGTTTTACAATGAAGGGTGCAAACTTATTAGGTTCTGGTGACAGCGAGAACGAAGCCTTTTTAAAAATTAAAAAAGAAGAAAAAACAATATTAAAAGCTTTTTCCGAAACTTTTATGTTTCGTAAAAACAGGGTTATTTCAAATGATGCACAGGTTACGATTAATTTTGATAACGATTCGATTTATCATCCGGGAATTATGTTTTCTTTTCTTGCAAACGAAAAGGAATTATCCTTATCTCCATCCGACCGAATTGTTTCTAAAAGTCCCTATTATGACTCTTTCCATGAAATGTCAATGAGCTTTGAACGCTTGCGTTGGAATATTGATGATGATAAAATTTATTTGACAAAAAAACGAGGAGGGGATATTGGAAATGCAACCTTCACATCATCAAACTTTTACAATTTAATCGAATTTGAACGAATTATGCTGAGAGATGATTTCCATCCGTTATTAGCCATAAAACGATATGCCGAAAAAATAAAATCACAAACATTTACAGGAACTAATTTAGCTCATTATTTAAGTTATGACGTATATCAAATTAAACAAATGTTGATGTTTTTAAGTGTTGATGGATTTTTATTTTACGATACAGATAATGATATAGCCACAATTAATACAAAACTTTACGAATTTGTTGATGCAAGGTTTGGACGAATTGATTATGATGTAATGAAATTTAATTCAACTACTAGTGGATTAGAACACAATGGGATAATCGACTTATCAACTAAAGATTTAATAATAAATGGTGTCCCCAGGATTTTTCTTTCCGACTCGCAAAATGTAGCTATTTATCCACATAACAGACAAATTGTAATGAAAAAAAACAGGGATTTTAGCTTTGGTGGAATAGTTGATGCCGGTTTATTTTCTTTTTATGGCAATGATTTTTATTTTGAATATGATACCTTTAAAATTAATTTGAATAATATCGATTCTCTAAGTATACAGGTAAAAACAGAAGAATACGATTTATACAATAAAGCTATTTTAGCAAATGTTAAAAATAGAATAGAGAATGTTACAGGGAACCTGCTCATCGATCACCCACAGAACAAATCAGGATTACAGAACTATCCTGAATATCCTGTTTTTAATAGCCATGAAAATTCATTTATTTATTATGACGATTATTCTATTCAGAAAGGAGTTTACAAAAGAGACAACTTTTATTTTCAGTTAGAGCCCTTTACTATTGATAGTTTAGATAATTTTACCACCAAAGGATTGCATTTTGATGGACGTTTTTATTCAGCAAATATTTTTCCCCCTTTTGATGATGCTGTTTATATGCGTCCTGATTATTCATTGGGTTTTTTAAGAAAAACACCACCAGATGGATTTCCTCTTT
>CAZWPU010000018.1:14784-17217 GCA_964635605.1 uncultured Bacteroidales bacterium
CCTGATTATTCATTGGGTTTTTTAAGAAAAACACCACCAGATGGATTTCCTCTTTACGAGGGAAAAGGGAAATATTATAATATTATTGATTTAAGTAACCGAGGGCTAAGAGGCGCTGGTACGCTGGAATATCTTACTTCAACGGTAAAAACCGATAGTATAATGTTTTATCCGGATTCTACAAAAATTCATGCACATGATTTTACCATAGCTCAGCGTAAATCGGGAATTGAATATCCTAATCTTGAAGCAAACGAAATTGATATTAAATGGTATCCCTATCAAGATGTTATGTATGCTGATCAAACGAATAAACCCTTTCAGATGTATAATCCTGAAACAAATTTCTCAGGGTCATTAACATTAAAACCTATTGGACTGGTTGGACGTGGGACAATGAATTTGGAAAAAGCAACATTAAAATCTAAACAGTTTAATTTTGAGGCAAATGCTTTTAACTCCGATACTACAAGTTTTAATTTAAAATCAATCGATAAAAATGATTTTAATTTTATTACAGAGAATTTAAATGGAGAAGTAAATTTTACTACTCAGTCGGGCGATTTTAATTCTAATGAATCATTTACAATAGCTCAATTTCCTAAAAATTTATATGTCAGTTATCTCGATCAATTTAATTGGGATATGGTGAAAGATGAGATCGCTATAGAATCGAGCCCTCAGGTAGATTCTTTAGCTTCGGATGAAATTAAAAAACTGGCAGAATTAAAAGACGATAACTTACCCGGTGCTTTATATATGTCCATTCATCGCAGCCAGGATTCTTTACGTTTTGCTTCTACAAAAGCCATTTATAGGTTAAAAGATAGTACGATAAATGCTACAGAGGTTGATTATATAAAAGTAGCCGATGCAAATATTTATCCTCATGAAGGAGATGTTACCATTGGCCATCAGGCAAAAATGAAAACCTTATTTGATGCCGAAATTATTGCCAATACAACATCTAAATATCATAAAATTTATAAAGCAAAACTAGATCTTAAAGCCAGAAATAATTATACCGGTTCGGGTGATTACGATTATATTGATGAGAATAAAGAAACACAAATTATTCATTTTACGAATATATTTGTAGATACTTCTTTACAAACCAGAGCTACCGGAAGAATAGATGAAAAAGAAAATTTCACTCTTAGCCCTGTTTATCATTACAATGGAGACGTTGAACTTCGGGCATCCCAACAATTTTTAACCTTTAAAGGGGGCGTTAAAATAGAGCATGATTGCCCACTTATTCCAAAAGAACTAGCTTATTTCGAATCAGAGATTAATCCAGATAGTATTTATATCCCGGTTCCTAAGGGATTAAACAGCACTACCGGAAGAGGTTTATATTCATCTCCTTTTATTACAAAAGATTCATCGCATATATATACCACCTTTTTATCGCAACGGCGTGATCCTAACGATGAACCAATTGTTTCAGCCTTTGGATACTTGCATTATAACAAAAATGCTAATAAATATATTATTACTGACCGGTCAAAATTCTTAAATCCGGACACAACAGGAAGCCTTATTGATTTACAAAGAAGTTTTTGTTTGTATCATGGCGAAGGATTAATTAATTTAGGCATTAACCTGGGTCAAATAAAATTTAATCCCGCAGGTTCATTTAGTCATAAATTAGAAAATAATGAGATTAAGTTGGACTTGCTATTCCCTATTGATTTGTTCTTCTCTGATGCAGCTTTAGATTCGTTGCTGCAAGATATTAATGCACAGGAAAATCTTGATGAGATGAGTATAACCTCTACTTTTTTTGAAAAGTATTTAACGGAAATTGTTGGTGCTCATGATTATAACGAATTTAACAATCAGATAACTCTTTATGCCAACGAGGCAAAAATCCCAAAATCTACTCAGCATACCCTGCTTTTGGGTAATTTAAAATTGAAATGGTTTACCGAGTTAGGTTCTTATCTTAATTATGGTAAAATTGGTATAGCAACGATTAATAATAAACCGGTGAATAAATATGTTGAGGGCTATTTTCAGTTGTTAAAACGCCGAAGCGGGGATATCATGAAATTTTACTTTAAACTCCCCAATAACCATTATTATTATTTTTCTTATACGCGAGGGGTAATGCAGACATTGTCTAATAATGATAAATTTTTAGATGCGATAAAGGAAATAAAAAGACGTAAACGAAAATTAAGAACAAAACGCGGGGAAACGCCTTACCGTTATATTGTGGCAACCGATCAAAATTTAGCTCAGTTTTTACGAAATATGAGGCTCTTTGAAGAAGCACAAGCTGCCGAAGAAGAAAGGCTAAAACAAGAACTTCTGGAGAAAGAAAATGAGCAAAATCAAGAAGAGGAGTCCATGGATCAAAACGAAAGTGATGAGCAAAATAAGTCAGAAGAAACAAAGAACGAAGAGATTGAACAAAAAAATGTAGAG
>CAZWPU010000019.1:0-1790 GCA_964635605.1 uncultured Bacteroidales bacterium
AATTAGATCATAGGTCATTGGAGCCAGGTATGCCAAATGATAATTTTCTTCTTCGCACGAGATGTCACTGGTTACCGCATTGGGGAAATGAGCAATGGTGTCGGCAGCAGGTTCGTCTGCTTCGCTTTCAGTATACATACCATCTTCATAAGCATACACAACAATATCATTGCCATCTGGAATATTGGTAATACCACCGGCAATTTGTCCGGCCTGGTTATCAACAATTAAACGGATGGTTGGTTTTAAGATGTAAAAATCGTTGGCACCCTGTTCCATGACTGATTTACGAGCATCAAAATCGGCGGTAACGGCAACTTCTCCATTGGCAGGGACTTTAAAAGCGCCGATGCCTTTCCATCCTGTTTCATGTCCGCTGGGAACAAATAAAGGCTGTTGTTCTGTTCCATCATTAAACTCAATATAACAACCGGGATTTGTTGGGTTGGGGGTTCCAAACTCAGGAACATCAAGCATAAACCTTAATTGAGTATAGGTTCCGGCTTCCAGCTCAAAGCTACCCAGTAAAGCAGATTCTCCGCGCGTTAGTTCTAAAATATTAAACTTCTGCGGACCTTCAAAACCTTCAAAGGTCATCCAGTTTTGTCCGCTTTTATTGTACTGAATTTCATTAATGGTTAGATAAACAGCACTAACAGTACTCATGTCTATGGGAGCATCTGTAATAGAAAGGGTTAGCGTACCTTTGGTAGCGTCATTCTCATCTTCACAACTTACAAATACAAAAGCTGCAAAAACGGTTAATACGATTAAGCTAATAATTTTTTTCATGGTTATTAAATTTTAATGGTTTTTCGAATATTAATTAATTTATCTCTAAGACGACAACCAAAGGAAAAGGGTTGGAAAGCGAAAGAAAAATATAAAAAATAAAATTAACTTCGTTGAGCTTATTGTTATCTGCCAAGCCGCTCCAAACGGCTAGGCAGATTCACCCTCGGATTTTATGAGGAGCACAAGAAAGGGACTGTTTACACCTGTTGTCGTTCGCATTTATAAAAACCCAAAACAATAAAAAAATTATTTAATACGGTACTTTAAGGAAAACGTAATATTTAATGAAGCATTATGTGTTTTATTTAAATAGGATGGAATATATTGATTCCCCGAATAAATATTATTTAAACCATACGTTGCTTTCATACCAGTACCAAAGCCAAGATTTTTATATAGAGGAAAGATATATTCGTATCCTAAAAATACCCCAAAATCCGATTGTGTATAATCATTGGTGATATTTACCATTTCATCATCAATTATTTGATATGCACTATGCAAGTATCCCCAATAACCACCCGCATAAATATTGTGCTCTCCTTTCATATACCGGTTTGATAAGGCAATATAACGTAAGGAGAAACCCATTTGTGAATAATTAAATTTCATTTCATTCGAAATATATTGTCCATTTAAATATTCGTTATAATCCTGTTTGTTTTGGGATACTACATTAAGATCGAGCTGAATAAACAAATGGTCAGATAAATTGGCTCCCGTAAATACCCCAAAATTTGAACCAAATGAAGCATTTGAAGCGGTAAGGCTTGATTTATCCATTCCTGTATAGGTTTTCTCGTTCAGCAACCAGGTATTGGCAAGTTGTCCGGTTGCTCCGGCATATATTTTCTGAAAAGCGACTTTGTCTTTTTCCGATTTGCTGACGATTTCATTTGATTCTGTAAAAGCCAGCTTTTTTATATCCTTTTTGTTTAAATAATCTACACTTACTTCGAGAGGTTTAAGCGAAGTCATCAACCTTTCGTTATCTA
>CAZWPU010000019.1:1890-17187 GCA_964635605.1 uncultured Bacteroidales bacterium
ATCTGTCTTTCCAGGATCAGGTTACTATTTGATGAATACCACCAATATCCGCCGGCTAAAATAAATATTAATAATCCTGCTACGGCAGCATACCAGAACTGGCGTTTAACGGTTGCTTTCTGCTCGAGATGCGCATTAATCTTTTGCCATGAATGGTCAATATCCAGCTGATCCTGAACATTCTCCCAAACACTTTCGGGAGGTTCAAGATTTCCAGATTCAATTTTATTTTTATACCACTTTAAAAAATCCATTGTTTCAGGCGCTTATTTTATTGAGCCACGACATTAACAATTTTCGGGCACGATTAAACTGCGATTTTGAGGTTCCTTCAGTTATATTTAGCTTTACAGCAATTTCTTTATGTGTATATCCTTCCAAAGCATATAGATTAAAAACCAACCTTGCTCCTTCCGGTAATCGGCTTACCTGATTTAACACGTCTTCGGTTTGAAGATTTTGCAAGGCATCCGATTCGTAACTACCTTCATTTATTTCTTCTTTATCTGAAATAAAATTTTGTGTTCTTTTCTGTTGTCTTAAAAGATCAATGGCAGTATGTGTAACAATTTTCCGAATCCATCCTTCCAGCGAACCTTCCTGTTTAAAATTTTTTATCCAGTTAAAAATTTTGATAAACGATTCCTGTAGCATGTCCTGAGCCATTGCCCGATCACCTGCATAGCTCAGGCATATGCCATACATCTTTTTTGCATACTTTCGGTAGAGCATCTCCTGATATTGCCTTTTATTTTTCCGGCATCCTTTCAGGATTTCCTCCTCATTGTATAAGTCGACTTTCATTAACTACTCAAAAATTACCCGCATTGATTTTTCTAACCGGGTAGCCAATAAGTTAAAAATATCGGCATTTTTTTCTGTATTTATTAAAATAGTTTCTTCATCATTAATCATGGTTGTTTCGGCTAATTGAACCATTCCCGGATTAACCAACTGAAACATAAAAGGAATATCTACTAAAACAGTTGCCGTGGAAGGATTGTTCTTTTTTAACACAATTTGCTCATTCCCTTCTTTGTTTTTTGCTTTTATCCTCACATTTTCGGTAAAAGAATATTCAAAAACAATTGGAACTTCATCGAGTGGGCCACGCTGAAAACAGCCTTGTAAACAAATGGCATTCTCTCCTTCCTGTCCTAAAGAGAAAATTATTTCAACTCGATTATAAACCCCTTGCGGGATATCAAAAGAAACTTGTTGATTAACGTTGCCGTTATGTAATTCGGCTTGTAAGGAATTATCAAAATGCTTGGTAAAAAAGTAATCTTCTCCCTGGTCTCTTCGACCATCAAACTCAAGGCTTTGTATAATAATTGTTCCTTGATTTACTTCAAACCCTCCTCCTGCTTTCAATCCTGTTTCTGCAGGATAAGGTTCCATGGAAAAAGCCAGATTTACCTCAGCAGGTAAAGTAAGCTCATCTTTTTCGCACGATGACAAAAGAACAAAACAAACGAATATAGGTATGAATAAAAGATTCTTCATCTTCCAAAAGATTAATGTTTTAACTTATAGACGAAAAATCCTTTCAAAAGGTTGTAATGGAATAGAAAAAAGCAAAAGAATGCGTTTTATAATCTTTAAAAAGTCTACGTTAAATCAATTTGAAAAGTCAACATTCAATAATTAAAATAATCCATGAATTTGTGCATCAATTTTATTAATAACCTGGCTTAAATCTTCTTTAACTTCAGGGAAATTAATATTATCCACATCAACAATTAAAAGATTCCCCAGATTATAAGCTCCAACCCATGCTTCATATCTTTCATTGAGTCGTTTAAGGTAGTCGAGGCGTATAGAATTTTCGTATTCGCGTCCGCGTTTTTGAATTTGATTTACCAGGGTAGGTACCGAAGCACGCAGATAAATTAATAAATCCGGGGGTTGAATTAAAGAGGTCATCAGATTAAAAAGCGTAAAATAGTTTTCAAAGTCACGGGTGCTCATTAATCCCATAGAATGTAAATTAGGGGCAAAAATATAAGCATCTTCGTATATGGTTCGATCCTGGATTACCGTTTTTCCTAATTTCCTGATATTCAGGATTTGGTTTAATCTGCTATTTAAAAAATACACCTGAAGATTGAACGACCAACGTTGCATATCTTCATAAAAATCATTTAGATAAGGATTATCATCCACATCTTCGTAATGAGCTTCCCAACCATAATGTTTTGATAATAAACCCGCTAACGTTGTTTTTCCAGATCCGATATTTCCGGCAATAGCGATATGCATTGAGTTTTCTGTATTTGCTTTTATCATAGCTTTATTCTTTATCTTTTATTTAAATGTTGATTAAACAATGTTGGTTTTTGCTCAAAAAGGGAAGGATAATCTTCGTCAAATTTTTTTAATATGGATAAAATGATCGTTTCCCTCATAAATTTTGATTTGTTTTTTATTTTATACTTGTTACAATAATGATTAATTGCTTGCAATTCACGTTTATTAAACAATATCGTTTTACGGTAAACTCTTTTTAAACTTTTATCTTTTACTTTTTTCCGATTTTTCACTCCTAAATTAATTATTTTTATTTTGCCATTGATAAATCAACAACGTATTGTTTTTTTGAATGTATAAAAATTGGTTTTCTACGCGAGCATTCATTGCATTCTCAACAGGCAATTCAACGCTTTTTTGTTCATATCGTTGTGTATCATAAAAAAATAATCGTCCTGATTTGCAGTACACAATATGCTGATTAACCACCTGAAAATCATCTTCTATCTTTACAGGAAGTGTTTTTATATAGCTTCCATAAAGATCAAACATTAAAATTCCAACCGCAGGAATACCTAAATAAATATAATCATTTTTTTCACGTAATAAAATGTTAGAAGTCTTTATATCATCTTCGAAAAAGGAACCTAAACGAGGACTTTTCCTTTGCTCTTGTAAATTATCATTAAAATAAACCAGTTGCAGAGTGCTTTGATCAAATATCCAAAAACCTCCTTTAGATGATCTACATACTGCACTTACTGTATAATAATTATAATTATCAAAAGATATCGGATCTGTTATTTCTGCTAATTGATTATTAAGCAAAACCAGCTGATTATAATCTTTATTAAAAATTAAAATTTTAAAAGGATCTGTTACATCAATAGCGTAAATGGTATATGCGGCTGATTGGCTATATGATTTTTCTTCTTTACAGTTGTGGCTAAATCTTACCAGCTCGTTTTTATCCACAATATAAAAATTGTTTAAATGATCGGTAGTAAAATAAGATGCATGTATATTTTTTTCACAAATGTATTGAAAGTGTGGTTCGTTTTTTATAAAAGGAAGCCCATAAAGAAATATAAAAATTATGCTTACCCAATTTAACATAAAAATTACAGTTGATTATTTAAAGTTATCAATTCATCCATATACTTCCTGTTGTTTGCCAATCGTGGCACTTTATTTTGCCCGCCTACTTTGCCTTTATTTTTCAGCCAGGTATAAAATAGACCCTTTTTTGCAATGGTTAAAACCGGTTTATCAAGAGTAATATCTTTATATCTTTTGGCCTCGTAATCGGAATTTACTTTTTGTAATGCCAAATCCAAAAATTCATTAAATTGAGCAGGATTATCGGGTTCCTTTTCAAATTCAATTAACCACTGATGTCCCCCTTTTTGATCATCATTCATAAAAATAGGTGCTGCAGTATAATCTTTAATTAATGCTCCTGTTTTTTCGCAGGCATCTTTAAGGGCATTTTCTGCATTTTCGATAATTATTTCTTCGCCAAAAGCATTAATAAAATGTTTTGTACGGCCGCTAATTTTAATTTTATGTGGATAAAGCGAAGTAAAAACAATCGTATCACCAATTAAATACCGCCAAAGTCCACCATTGGTGGATATTATCACAGCATAATTTTTATTTTGCTCAACATCACCTATATGCAAGGCTTTTGGATGCTCATTATCCATTTCATCCATGGGAATAAATTCATAAAAAATCCCATAATCAAGCATAAGTAACATATCGTTTCGGGTAGGATAGTCCTGAATAGCAAAAAAACCTTCCGAGGCATTGTAGGTTTCCATATAATTCATTTTTTCGGAAGGAATTAATTTTTTAAACTGCTCTTTGTAAGGCTCAAAGCTTACTCCACCGTGATTAAAAAGCTCAAGGTTGGGCCAAACCTCCAGCAAATTATTTTTGCCGGTTTTTTCTAAAATATATTTAATAAGTACCAGCGTCCAGGATGGCACTCCGGCAATACTGGTAACATTTTCTTTAATAGTAGCATGGGTAATTTTATCCAGTTTTTCTTCCCACTCGCTTAGCAAAGCAATTTCCTGGCTGGGGGTTTTAATAAAACTAGCCCAAAACGGAAGATTCTCGATTAAAATAGCCGACAAATCACCATAAAATGATTCATTATTAATTTTATTGATCTGATGGCTTCCTCCCAGGGTTAATCCTTTTCCGCTAAAAATTTCTGTTTCGGGATAATTGGTAGTATAAACCGCCAAAATGTCTTTTCCTCCTCTGAAGTGACAATCCTCTAAGGCTTCGCGTGAAACAGGGATAAATTTACTTTTATCATTGGTGGTCCCGGATGATTTAGCAAACCATCGAATTTCAGAGGGCCATAAAATATTTTGTTCGCCTTTTAGCAATCGTTCAATATATGGTTTTAACCCATCGTAATCTTTGATCGGAACCCGTTGTTGAAATTCTTCAATGGATTTTATGGAGCTAAAATCATATTGTTTTCCATAAACGGTGTTCTTTGCTTTATCAACAAGCTTAATCAGTGATTCGCGTTGTACATCAAATGGAAATTTTTTAAATAAATCAATTTGGTATAACCGCTTAAAGTTAAGCCAGGTAACTAAAGAGTTAATAAATTGCATATTTTCTATTACATAATAATAATGAATCTCAAATATAAATAATATTTGTAATTATTTATAATGCAACTCATACAGTTTTTATTTCACATCTTTCAATCGTTTAGCTGCTTTTATTAAAACCTCTTTGTTTAAGGCAAAATTTAAACCAACCATTTTATGATCTACAGAATCATGATAAAAAACAGACATAGGAAATAGCGCAACGCCATAGTTGTCCATAATTTTTTGTACAAATTCTGTGTCTTTTAAGTCGCTAATATTTTTATAACTTAAAAGCTGAAAATAAGTACTATGAGGAGGAACAAACTCAAAAGGTGAATCATAAAAAATCTGAGATATTAATTTTCTGTTTTCATCATAATCATTTAGCAACTCATTCTTATCAAATCCTTTATTTAAGTATTCAGCAAGTGCGTATTGCAAAGGAGTATTGACAGCGTTTATTTGAAACTGTTGTTTTTTTCTAATTTGGGACATTAATTTTTCGGTGGCGACACAATAACCTATTTTCCATCCCGGAACATTAAAGGTTTTTCCTAACGAAGAAACAACAATACTTCTTTCAGCAAGATTCGCATTACTTAAAACACTAATATGTTTTTTCTGTCCATAGATGATGTTTTCAAAAGCTTCATCGCTAAGAATATTTATTTTGGTGCCATTGGTAATTTTTTGTAACTGAGCAATATCATTCTCTGAAAATAATGTTCCGGTAGGATTATGTGGAGTATTAACAATAATAAGTTTTGTGCGGGTGTTAATTATTTTTTGAACGGCTTCCCAATCGATAGAATAATCGGGATATTTTAGCTGAACAAAAACCGGTCTACCTCCATTGCTTTCAATAGCAGGGATATAACTATTGTAAGCAGGTTCAAACAGAACAACTTCATCTCCTTCTGTAATAAAAGTGCTTATTGTTGTATATATTGCCTGTGTTGCACCAGCAGTTATGGCTACTTCGTTTGATGGATTAAAATTTATGTTAAATTTTTCCGCTATTTGCTGAGCAATTGCTTCACGCAATTCAAAAACTCCATCTGCGTGAGCATAGTGGTTATAATCATTCTGTAAAAATTTTATGGCGAGTTTTTTTAGTTCCTCCGGGCACAAAAAATCAGGAGAAGCTTTGGCTAGATTTATAATCTCCGAATTGTTGGTTAATTCTGCTATCAAAGCAAATATATCTTTCCCTGTATTTGTCAATTTCGTTTTAATCATACATTAATTTTATTTGAAAAAAATTATTGGAAGGCAAATGTATAAAATTATCTCTCTAAAAAAACAGTTAAAAAACACCCTTTCTAATTTTTATAAACTTTAAATTTTTATCAAGGATATAAAAAATAATTGAGGGTGTATCTATTTTTTTTACGAATAACCTTTGTTTGGTGATTAATGAAAAACTTCTTTAAGAATAGTAAACGATTTAATCGTAGAGACCCCTTCGTGATGGAGTTTATAATATTTTAAAATTTTTTCAATTATGGCTATTCTTAACCCATAATTAATCTTTACTTTTTCATGCTGATTGTCAGAAAAAACAAGCAAACGACTAAGCATTTCACTCTCTTCTTTATTTAAAGAATCCGAATGGATAGGTTTTATTGTTGTGAATATACCTCTCATTAAATCAAAATATTGATTTTCAGCTGAGAAATTATTGTTTGGAAAAAACCCAAGGTATTTGGTTAAATGAAGGAGAAAATAGATATGAAAATTCGTTAACCCTTCGCTTTTTATATCAAGCATTTGAATTGAATGATAAAGGTAATTAAAAAGTTCGGGATGAGGCTCTTGCTCCCGAAGGGTTTGGTGTAATATTTCAGCAATAAACAAAGCCAGGGTGCTTTTCTTTAAATCGTAAGGTAAACTATGGAAAATACAAGCATTTTGTAATTCTTTAACTCGTTGTAAATCCCGGGTTGTTTTATGGTAAACCTCCATATTAAGTAAATATAGAGGTTGTAAAATATTGGCTTTAATTTTTGATTTCTTCCCTCGCACACCATTTATCATATATGATTGTCTACCAAACAGTTCGGTATAAATGGTGGCTATTACACTCGTTTCCGAATATTTTATGTGATGTAACACAATGCCGCGGGTTTTGTATATCATTTATTGAACTGCTTTTTTACATCAAACGAACAAAAGTAAAGATAAATACATTAAAAATTAAAAATGAGGGATAAATAAAGGATTTAGGCGCTCATTAAAAGATTGTTATCGAATAAATAACAGTTTTGTAATATGGGTTTTTGAGCCATCTTCGTTGGAGCAAAAAACAAGGTATACGCCGGTGCTCACTCTTTTGCCCGAAAAATTTTTGCCATTCCAGGTAGCCTGTCCTCCTTCGGCCGTTGTTTCATACACAATATTTCCGCTTATATCAGTAATTTTAACACTAACATCTGAAACCAATCCGCGAATAGTTATATCGCCTGCATAATTTTCGCGAACCGGATTAGGGTAAACATATACATCGCGAAATTCGTCGCTTCCCATTGTAGCTGAACCACGGTAACTTATTAATCCTTTTGTGGTAGCAAAAAACACCTCTCCGGTTTCGTGATTAATGGTTACATCGTTTATACTATTGGAGATGAGCGGGCTGTTTTCCTCGGTAAAATGATTTATCTCTTTGGTACCGTCTTTTGAAACTAAGTAAACTCCGGCATTCTGTGTGCCTAACCATTTTTTATTTGCCCCGTCAACAGCTATCGATGTAATCGTTTCAGTATTTAACAAGTATTGAGTATAATCATCAATAGTTATAACAATTCCTTGGGCATAAAACAAAGAACTTTCGAAAACATCCGTAGGATTATAATACACCACAATGCCCTGGTCGGTACCCACCCAAATATTTCCATCAAGGTCTTCGGCTATAGAAAAAATGTTGTTTGTGATAATTTTCCCGTTTTCATCTAATATGCTAAATTTTTTATATAGATCATCGTTTTCATTATCGGGGGTTTGATTATCATCAAAAACAAAAAGGCCATTTCCGGGAAGCGTAACCCACTTATGATTATTTTGAGTAACCAGTATATCTTTAACCAGTATATTACTTATTTGCGAATCAAAATTAAAACTATGCCACTCACCATTCGTTAATTTAACAGACACAGGGTTAGTAACTCCCGTATTGGTTACCCAAAGGTTATTCTCTTCATCCCAATCCATCCCGGCAATCCGAATATAATCATTTCCGGGAATCATGGATTGTAAAGAACTATTCGACTCATTATGCACTTCTTTAATTTGATCGTTCATATATTCAAAGACCCCTTTTCCCCAGCTGCCCACATAATAATGTTCAATATTATAAGGATCTATTTTTACGGTAACATAATCGTGTGCTTCATAATTAATCATGCTTTTCCACTTTTCGTT
Organism: uncultured Bacteroidales bacterium; assembly: GCA_964635605.1. Lineage (GTDB taxonomy): Bacteria > Bacteroidota > Bacteroidia > Bacteroidales > UBA12077 > UBA12077. The sequence continues at coordinate 10,179 of CAZWPU010000019.1, forward strand.
TCGAAAAGAAAAAACCGATCCCTTTAAAAATACATTATTCCATGAGGGTGTTACACCACCACCCACAACCAAAACCCGGTTATTAAAAATATCAATAACATATGAATGAGAAGTATAAGGCGCATTAACATAAATATTCTCATATAATTCATTCGCATATTTTATTAATCCACTCCCATGATCTGCAATCCAAAATGTATTATTGTTGTCCATAAGAACATCATTGGGTTTTAGATATTGTATCTCGTTGGCTGTAATCGAATCCAGAAAATTAAAATTATTATCGTACAACAAAATACTACTTTCTGTAACCATTTGAATCTGATTATTGGAATACTTAATTTTTTTTATTGAATTGTAATCCTGATTAAAAATACTCCACGAAAGTCCATCGTATAAATAAATAATATCTGTTGCTGACTCAACTTCCTTATTGGTTAAAACAACTCCGTTGTTAACATAAATAGCATTAAAGTTTGTCGTATAATCCGGGATATCCGTAATTTGATTCCAGTTGGCATAGTCAATCAGGTTGGGGTTCGAATAGTCAGCTACAAAAATTCCTTCATGAGTTGCGGCGTATAAATAGTTATTATCCAGCACTAATTGGTTCACCTGCAGTTGTGTCCCTAAGGGACCAATATAATAAGTGTCTTTCACTTCGAGTTTTTCAAGATTTAACACAACAATTCCAAACCCGCAGGATAAGTAGGCAAATTCATCAATAAATAAAATATGATTAATGGACTTGCTTCCGGTGATGGATGCCCTTTTTATATCCGAGAAATTGATGATTTCATCATTTTTAATTATATCGATATTCCCGTTGGAATATCCTGCCAGTAATAAATTATTTTCTGGAGAATAGGCGATGGCAGAAATTCCTATATCTGACAATCCGCTAACTTTGGTATACTTTTGTGTATGATGACTTTTTTTATCATAAACCATAATACCTTGTTCGGATGCTGCAAAAATTTTTGATGAAGATTCGCAAACATTAAGTGGGAAAGTAAAAGGCAGGTGATCGCGCCATTCACCTACACCAATCTGAGCTTTTGAACTAAAAGAGAGGGAAAAAACAATAATGAATAAAACGAAATTTTTTTTCACAACAAAAATATTTAACTAAATAAACTGAAATTTTTATGATTTATTGTGATTCTTGTTCCAGTAAAAAATTTACAAGTTCAGCGGTAGCTTTCCCTCTATGGCTAATTTTATTTTTTAAAACAAGGTCCATCTGGGCAAATGATTCTTTATACCCATGGGGTTTAAATATGGGGTCGTAACCAAAACCTGCACTCCCTAGCTTTTCGTAAAGGATCTCTCCCTTAACAACCCCTTCAAAAAGATATTTTTTTCCCTGATATATTAAAGCTATTACCGTTCTAAACTGAGCTTCTCGGTGGGTAACCACTTTCAACAGCCGAAGCACCTTTTGTAAATTTTCTTCCGGATTTTTTCCTTCACCGGCATAGCGGGCTGATAAAACTCCGGGCTGTCCGTTTAAAGCGGCTATCTCCAATCCGGTATCGTCGGCAAAACAATCTTTTCCTGTTTGTTGGTAAACAACGCTTGCCTTTTGCAAAGCATTCTCCTCGAGGGTAAAATAATCTTCGGGAATATCTTCGGTAATTCCAACATCGCTAAGGCTTAACAAATTAAATTCTTGCCCTAATAATTGTTGAACTTCTTTTAATTTATGTTGATTGTTGGTTGCAAAAATAATTTCCATCAGCAATTCAAAAAAAGAGGATGCTCTAAAAAGACCATCCACGGATAAATAAACTATTAATTGAAATTCTTAATAAAATCCTCCATATTTGGTTAAATCTTCGCGAGGATTAACCACCATAACCGGGATACGAGCACTATTAGCAATCATATATTGTTCTGAAGCACCTAACACATAATCGGTAATTCCAATATTTTTTGTAGAAATAATTAAAATTAAATCTGCCTCAATATTTTTTGCATAATCAATGGTTTCAACCGCAAAACTTTTTTCCCCTTTTAAGGAATTGATTTCATAATCGATTCCTTTGGAATCCATAAAGTCACGGGAAAAAATAATGTTTGCTTTAATCCTTTTAATAAATCCTACATCGGTAGTATTGGGTTTTACAATATGAAATTTGGCATTAAAATGGGCATTTAAATAGTTGGCCCAATTTAACTTCTCTTTATTTTCTTTTTTAAAGTCTATAGGGAATACAATATTTTTTAGCTCATCTTCTTTAGGCGGTTCTTGAACTACTACAAAAGGTACTTTTGAACTAACAATAACTTTAAGGGCCCAACTTCCGGTAAGTTTTTGCATACCTCGTAACCCATGAGTTCCCATTACCACCAATTCGGATTCTATTTCCGAAGCAACTTCGCCAATGGTAGTAAATATACTGCCTTTGCGAACAATGGGTTCAATTTCAAGTTGATGAACACCTTTAAAATCATTGGCTATTTTACTAAGCTGGCTAAAAGCTTCATCGTGTTCTTTGTCCGACTTAATGATATGCAGTAATACAATTTTTTTACTTTTTGCTTTTTCGGCAAACTTAAAAGCATGTCTCAAAGCGCATTCAGCAACAGGAGTAAAATCCCAGGGTATTAAAATAATATGGTTTTTATTTCCCATAAATCAAACTATTTATTTATTTTCAATATTTCTTTACCAAAAAAATTATTATCTTTCAAAGAAAAAAATCAGGTCATTCTTTAATACAGACCCAAGATATGGATTTTATTAGAAATTTTAGTAAAAATACACATTTTTTTCCCATCCTAATTATATTTTTCCTTTTAATTGATTCACATCCAGGTTTAACCCAAGAAAAAGGGACCCCCTACACACAAAAAATTCTATTGGAGAATTATGGATTTAAAAATAACAATTTTTCTATACTCCAGGATCAATATGGCATTCTGTATATTAGTAACTCCAACGGAATATTACAATACGACGGATCTTTTTGGGAAATTATAACATTACCCGAAAAATCATGTTTAGCCTTACACTCTGATCAAAAAATTTATGTAGGCACATACAATGATTTTGGATACTTATGGCCAGGAAAGCTCAACAAACTGGAATTTAAATCCATTATTGATTCTTCAGAATTTGCTAATCAAAACATAGGGCTTATCGAAAACATCCTATCTTTTGAAGACAATATATTTTTCACTACGGAAAAAAAACTGTTCCAATGGGATGGTGAAAAAATTCATTTTTTAGATTCTTCCTCAAAAAAATTGACCCTTTACAAAGCAGGAGATCAGCTATTTCTTAAAAAAAAGGATGCGGGTTTACAAGAATATATCCATCAATCGTTTCAAAACATCCCCACACATGATTTGTTTAAGAACAAGGAGATTTTTACTATCCTACCCTATAACCAGCAATTGCTGGCAAAAACAAACAATGGATTTTATGTTTTCGATCACTTTTCTGTAACGCCTCTAAAAACAAAAGTCAATCATTTAATCGACGAGAACCTGTTTTCCGCTGCATGTATTCTGCCCAATGGGAACTATGCTTTTGGGACAAAGCTTAATGGTATCTTTATTATGGATAAAGCAGGAATTCTTGTTAAACACATCAACGAGCTGGGAGGTTTATTCAGCATTTCGATAAATGATCTATATGTTGATCAATCACAAAATTTATGGGCGCTTCACGATCAAGGAATAAGTCGCATTGAATATCCATCAGCTTACAGTTATTTTTCTCGCAATCATGGATTACGAGGAAATGTTACCGATGTTATTCGGTTCAATAATACATTATATGTAGCTACCAGCCTGGGTGTGTTTTATTTATCCAATAAATGTCAAGCCGATGAAACAGATCATGTTAAACTTTTTAAGCAAATCCCGGGAATTAAATCTTCCGCTTATAATTTCCATCCATTTAAAAATCATCTTTTTTTAACTACCGCAAAGGGTCTTTATGAAATCATTGGAAAAAAATCGGTTTTATTTTATAACCGTGCATCAGAGGATATAGCCAGCGTTCTACATTCAACAAAAAATCCTCATTATATTTTCTTAGGGCATACCAATGGCTTATCCGCATTAAAATACGAACAAGGGATACTGATTATTAAAAAGCGACTAAAAGGGATTAATGATAAGATAAACTCTATTGCTGAAGAAGCCGATGGAACCTTATGGTTGGCATCAAAACATACCGGAATATATAAAATCGATCCATTTGACGAATATAATCCTGAACTCCCATTTACTCATTTTTGTTATGATTCAATTTTTCCTCAAAACCTTTACTGGGTTCATCTTTATTCGATACAAAATAATATGCTTTTTTCCACCGCACAAGGGATTTTACAATATGACAAAAAAAACAATGTTTTTTATAAAGATACGACCCTATTGTCTGCTGAATTTAAGCACGAATCTCAATGGGTTTATCCTATTGTTGAAGATAACCAAAAAAATTTATGGTTAAACATTCTCAGCAAAGGGGATATCAGCAACAAAACATTAGTCAAACGATTTGAAAATAAATCGTTTGAAACGTTCAACCCTTTACCTGTAAACCGTATAAAAGATTTTTTTATCACCTCTATTCATCCCGATGATTCTAACATTGTTTGGTTTGGTGGTTACGAAGGTCTTTTCCGACTGGACCTTAGCCAGGAAAAAAATCCAAAACAAAATTTCAATACCTACCTTCATAAAATAATATTGGGACAGGATTCAACTATTTTTTTGAGTCCATATTATCATTCTCAAATTAATTCTAAAAAGAACGAAGTTTTTAAATTCAATTATCAATTGAACAGGATTTATTTTGAATTTACCGCCAATGATTATGCCAGCGAAAATCAGCTCCAATTTCAATTTAAATTAGATGGTTTTGACTCTACCTGGTCGAAATGGTCTTCGGTTAATTTTAAGGAATATACCAATTTATCTGAAGGAAGATATACATTTCATGTACATGCCAAGAACATTTTTGATGAACAATCTTATAAAATTACCTATTCATTTCTTATAAAACCGCCTTTTTACCGAACAATTGTAGCTTATCTTATTTATTTTTTGCTGGTTGTATTAATTATCCTTTTAATCTTTAAGTGGAGAGCCTACTATTTTGCCAAAGAAAGGTTTAAGCTGGAAAATATTATCAATGAAAGAACGGAGGAGATTGTCATCCAAAAAGAAAAAGCAGACAATTTATTGGAAAGGGTGCTTCCGAAATCAACAGCCAAAGAATTAAAATCGGGTCAAAAGGCAGGGCCTTATCATTACAACATGGTAACGGTTTTATTTTCCGATATTCAGGGATTTACTAAAATCTCAGAGCAACTTGATTCAGAACATTTAATTGATCAGTTAGATAAATTTTTCCTTCAATTTGATACCGTTGTGGAAAAATATAATATTGAAAAAATAAAAACCATTGGCGATGCCTATATGTGTGCCGGAGGTATTCCTGAAAAAAACCGGACCAATCCGATTGAGGTTGTTCTTGCAGCCATGGAAATGCAACAATACATGAAATCGCTTAAAATGAAAACCGATGATGGGAATCGCCAAATTTGGGATTTACGTATCGGTATCGACACCGGCCCGGTTATAGCAGGGGTATTAGGTCGTAAAAAAATTACGTATGATATTTGGGGAGGAACAGTTAATACAGCCAGCCGGATGGAAGCATCCGGGCAGGCAGGGAAAATAAATATTACCGAAAATACCTACATGCTAATTAAAGATTTCTTTATTTGTAAATACCGAGGTAAAATGCCGGTTAAATATAAAGGAGAAATCGATATGTATTTTGTAGAAAGTTTTAAACCTGAGTTTGCCACTGATTTAAAAGGACTACATCCTAACGACAAATTTTTTATTCAACTCCAACTGCTTAGAGTAAACGATGTGGAAGAATTTGTTTTAACCAAACTCGAAGACGGTTTGCCCGATAACCTTTATTACCACAATGTAAAACACACTATTGATGTGGTAACACAAGTAGAGCTTATTGGCCGATCTGAAGGAGTTTCGCACGAAGATATGCTCATTTTAAAAACAGCGGCTTTGTTTCACGATATGGGACATTTAATCAACTATGATACGCATGAGGAAGAAGGGGTAAGAATGGCCAAAAAAATACTTCCCAAATACCAGTATAGCAAAATACAAATTGAGAAAATTTGCCGATTAATAGAAGTCACGCAAATGCCACCTGAACCAAAAAATCTGCTGGAAGAAATTATGTGCGATGCAGATCTGGATTACCTAGGACGTAGCGATTTTGTTCCGGTATCTATTAATTTATATAAAGAGTTACACGAACGTAATAAAATAGACTCGTTGATGGAATGGAATAAAATGCAAATTGCGTTCATTAAAAAACATCAATATTTTACTAAAACAGCCCAGGAACTTCGAGAGGTAAATAAAAATAAACAGCTGGAAAATATCCAAAACGAAATTAAACGAGAGATGGCTGAGGGTGATGAATAAATAAAAAGCATCCCATTTGAGGATGCTTTTTATTTATTCATCGATTTTAATATTATTCATTCTCTATCAAACCTGCTTGTATTCTAAGCCATCCGAAAAATATGAAAATTAATGCGATAAGTGATAATACATTTCCAACAACAGCTCCTAAAAATGGTATAATTCCAATTAAACTGGTTAAAATTGCCAATCCCATAGCAATTAATAAGAAAGTAACGCCCGACTTTCCTATTTCTCCTATTGTTGCACAATGCTTAAGCTTCAAGAAACCCAATAACTCAAAAATAAATGCTACAACAAAAACAATAGATGCAAATAATCCAAATCCTGGAATCAAATCTATAAACAAACCTATAATTCCAATAATAATTGCAATATTAAGTATGCCCACTGCGGCCTGCCCCATTTCGTCCAAGCCATCTTTCAATTTTTTTAATCTCATAAAAAATATTATAATACCAAAAATGGCAGCAAGAGTTCCTGCCCAACTTGTACCTACACCATTAAACATTTGAAGCAGGGA
>CAZWPU010000020.1:0-15962 GCA_964635605.1 uncultured Bacteroidales bacterium
CGTGCCAAAGGAGTAAAGAAATATCTAAAAGAGTTAAAAGCATTGCAAGGTGTATTTTACGACCGCACCATTCATGTCTGCAGGGCAGAAGCTTTATGCGAAGCTGTTTTATCCAACAGTGAGCTGGATAAAAACGCATTACAGCAAATCACCCAGTCGGTAAAAAAACCGGAAAAGGCAGAAAAACCGAATAATAAGAAGAAGAAAAGCCCCAAAGGAAAAAAGAAAGAGAAAACCGAGCTGGTTACTTTTGAACTGTATAAAGAAGGGAAAAACATGGAAGAAATAGCCCTTGAACGGGGGTTGACGGTTCGGACCATTGAAGGGCACCTGGCTAAATGTATAGGGCAGGGGAAAATTGATATTTATGAACTGCTGATACCCGAAAAGATTGAAATTATTACGGACGCTTTTGAAACCTTTGATACGTTTCGCTTAAACCCCATTAAACAATATTTAGGTGATGATTACTCTTATTCGGAAATTAAGTATGTGATAGAATGGATCAGGCGAACCCGAAATATAAAGGAGTAGCAACCCTTACCGTCTTTTCTTTTTTTGATTTTTCCCTTTCATTCCGTCCAACCAGGAACAAGATTCGATCCGCCGGCTGTTCAACAGGTATCATTACTTCAAACGCTGTTTTATTGAATAAACCCCGGTAAATCGAATCCCTGGTGGTTGCCATGTAAATGCATGTACTGATGAACAATTGTACGTTCATCTGCAACCTCCCGGTGTGAGCGTTCATCCCCTTTCTCTTAAGTTTTTAGCCTGTTTTGTTTCATACAAACATTTATTTCAAATCAAAACGGTCGAGGTTCATTACCTTATCCCAGGCTGCAACAAAGTCTTTTACAAACTTCTCACTTGCATCTGCACTGGCATAAACTTCGGCCAGCGCCCTAAGCTCTGAGTTGGAGCCAAATATCAGGTCAACCCGTGAGGCCGTCCATTTCAAATCGCCCGAATTGCGGTCATGCCCCTCGAAAAAGTCTTCGTTTTTCGTTTTGGGTTTCCATTCCGTGCTCATATCCAGAAGATTTACAAAGAAATCATTAGATAGCACTTCGGGCTGGTTGGTAAATATACCATGTTTTGATCCATCCCAGTTAGCATTCAGCGCTCGCATACCGCCCACAAGAACGGTCATTTCGGGGGGTGTGAGTGTCAGCAACTGAGCTTTATCAACCAGCATCTCTTCGGTGCATTGGCTAAAGTGTTTTTTATGGTAGTTGCGAAAGCCATCTGTTTCCGGCTCCAGGACTTCAAACGACTCATTATCCGTCTGCTCGTCAGAGGCATCCATACGGCCGGGCGTAAAAGGAACCGTTATATCAAATCCGGCAGCCTGGGCAGCTTTTTCAACACCTGTACATCCTGCCAGCACAATCAGGTCGGCCAGTGATACTTTTTTGTCACCGGACTGTGCGCTGTTAAAGTCCTTATGTATACTTTCAAGTGTTTTTAATACCTTGGTGAGTTGTTCAGGGTTATTCACTTCCCACTCTTTTTGCGGCGCCAGGCGAATGCGTGCACCGTTGGCACCACCCCGGTAGTCTGATCCACGGAAAGTGGAAGCAGAAGCCCATGCTGTGGTTACCAGCTGAGAAACAGATAGACCGGAATCCAACACGTTGGCTTTTAATGTGGTGATATCTTTTTTATCGATCAATGGATGATTCACTGCAGGGATTGGATCCTGCCATATTAAATCTTCCTCAGGAACTTCCGGACCGAGATAACGGGATTTAGGTCCCATATCGCGATGTACCAGCTTAAACCATGCCCGGGCAAAGGCATCGGCAAATTCATCCGGATTTTCATAGAAGTGCCTGGATATTTTTTCATATTCAGGGTCTACTTTCAACGCGAGGTCAGTGGTAAGCATCATCGGAGGATTTTTCTTTCCCTTAATATGTGCATCCGGCACCAACTCCTGGGCAGCCTTCTCTTTCGGCGTCCACTGGTATTTGCCCGCCGGGCTTTTCGTCAGCTCCCAATGGTATTCAAAAAGATTTTTAAAGAAACCCATATCCCATTGGGTGGGTTTATTGGTCCATGCCCCTTCAAGGCCACTGGTAATCGTGTCGGCTCCTTTTCCGGTGCCGAAGCTGTTTTTCCATCCCAGGCCCTGCTGATGGATAGGAGCTGTTTCCGGATCGGAACCGTTGTGATCTTCGGGAGCTGCACCATGTACCTTGCCAAATGTGTGTCCACCGGCGATAAGTGCAACCGTTTCGTAATCATTCATGGCCATGCGTTTAAACGACTGACGAATGAATTTTGCCGATTTTGCAGGATCGGGTTCGCCGTTGGGCCCTTCGGGGTTAACATAAATTAGTCCCATATGGTCGGCAGCGAGTCGCCCTTCCAGGTTCCCCTGATCATCATGGCGTTCATCAGCCAGCCACTCGTGTTCCGGGCCCCAGTTAATATCTTTTTCCGGTTCCCATATATCTTCACGTCCTCCACCAAAACCGAAAGTTTTAAAGCCCATGGATTCCAGGGCAACATTACCGGTCAGGATCATCAAATCGGCCCATGAAAGTTTCTTTCCATATTTTTGTTTAACAGGCCATAGCAGGCGTCTTGCCTTGTCAAGGCTCACATTGTCGGGCCAGCTGTTTACCGGCGCAAAGCGCTGATTGGCGGTAGCTCCACCACCACGACCATCGGCCATGCGGTATGTTCCCGCGCTATGCCATGCCATGCGGATAAAGAGTCCGCCATAGTGGCCCCAGTCTGCCGGCCACCAGTCTTTGGAGTCGGTCATTATTGCATGTATATCTTTCTTTACGGATTTCAAATCCAGTTTTTTAAATTCTTCTGCATAGTTAAATTCTTCACCCATAGGATTGGATAAGGATGAATGCTGTCGCAAAATATCTAAGTTTAATCGATGAGGTCCTGCATCCTGATTTTGTACATCACTGCCAGGACTGTGTGTTCCACCCGCTCCGGTAACCGGACATTTGTTGCTGTTTGAAAAGTTTTTCATAGTTGCTTATTTTTTTAGGTATTGTTTTATGGTTATTTCCCACGAAACTTTCATAAGTTATAATTATCCAGAATAACTAACAAACGACGGGATAATATGTTTAAGCAAAGCACGGCATAATATAACAACGATCGGCCTGTAAAACAGTCCTTTTAGGGGTTCCCTTTTTTGGGTCCGTCTATTGTTTATAATCACTTTAAATAATACATAGCCAAACCGTTGGGGAAACGGGAAGAGGATGAAAAATTACATTTCTTTCGAAAAACTAGCGGAATTGCAGATTCTGCTTTACAGAACTGTAGACATTGTTATTATTTAGCACGTTGCTTTCTTTTTTTTATGCAAAATGTTGTGTATAGTCTTAATTCTTCCAATCTAAATTTTCTTCTTTGCTTAAAAGTTTAAATATTTGAAATGCGAATTCCGAAAATCTTTTAATTAATTTTTTAAACTTCTTATAATCCAATTTAATCAATACAGAATCATCATACATTTTTTTTGAATCGAATAAGTAATTGAAAATCCCAGAATGGCGGGCTGTTTTATTTATTAACTTAAAATCAATCAATGATTCATTATGAGTTACTGAGTGTCTTACTTCTGATAAGATTGTCCATAATTCTTTGAATTTGATATTCAGATTATTCTTTGATGGCAGCATCTCGCTCAATCTGTCAAAAAGACAATTTTTTTAAGAACCTCTCAAATGATTCAAAAGATTGAGCATAAAGAAGACATAGTTGCCTTGAGGATATTTTTTTAATTTCCAATTCGTAATTATCTTTTGTCGTTTCAGTAACAATCCCTGTTGGAAAATTAATTTCCCAACCATTATCTGTTGGATCTGTCCAATCGCTGATTATAAGAGCTGAAGCAAAATGCATTACAGCTTTATCTGAACTATATTCCTTTATTTCTTTTTGAAATACTTTATTAATGTGTTTGCTTATGTGACGATAATAGAGCAGTTTTTCAAAAAATATTAAATACAACGTATTTTCATCAACCTATTTTATTCTTATTATTACTCAAAAGGGTGTTTAATTTTTAAAAGTAACCATTTATTCACTAAAATATAAGAAATGAAGCTTTAATAAAACCTTTATGCGTTGAAAAACAGTGTTTTACTGCCGGATAAGTTTATACTTAAGCCGAATTCTATGATAAAAACAAATTTTAACAAATGGTTAGCAAAGGGAAAATCTATTTTGTCGATTTTGACCCTTTCGGCTTTAGCCACTCCTGCCTTGCATGCCTAACGGCACGTAAACCGGACAGGCAGGTTCACTTCCAAGGGAAAGCAGCTTTGATTAATATAACTACCAGGTTTTATATTACAGCAATAAAACATAAGCAAAGCTTTCCCCGCATGTTCGCTGAACAAGTGATTTGGCTTGTTAAATGGTTAGTTCAAATTTTGTTCCTTTGTCAATCTCGCTTTGCACATTAACTTTAATATCATTTTTGTCAAGAAAATCTTTCGTTAAAAATAATCCTAACCCTGAACTGCTTTCACCTGATGTTCCAGCAAACTGATGTGAACCGGAAAATGAAAACAATTTTTCTTTGGTTGTTTTATCCATCCCAATTCCTGTATCTTCAATTGTAATAAGGGTATGATTTCCTTGCTTACTTATTTGTATACTAATTTTACCGTGTTTTTTATTAAACTTAATTGCATTTGAAAGAATATTTCTAAGTGAAGCTCTAAGCATGTTCTCATCTGCAAATACCATGATGTTATGATCATAATAATCTTTTACAATTTCTATGTTTTTCATTTTGATAGATAACTTGAAAAAAGACAACAAGCTCTCTATCATTTCAACAATATTAAATTGTTTTTTTTCAGCCTCTATATGAAGCAAATCATTTTTTGACCAACTTAACAGATTCTCTAAGAGTATAAAGGAGGAGTTGGTGATATGATTTAATGAAATTAAGTATTTTTTTAACTTTTCTCTTTCATAGGTATCAAACTTGGTGATCATTAATTTTAAAAATTCATTCAGTGTTCCTATTCCGCCACGCACATCATGCGATATCAATGACAGAAACCTTGTTTTTATGCCACTGGTTTCTTCCAGGCTTTTATTTAATTCTTCTAACTCAATTTTAGAAAGTATTAACTGCAAATCTGATTCAATGTGTTTTTTTGTTAGGTACAGGAGTTTTTTAAAGTTCTCGCTATAATTGTTTTCTTTATTATCAAGTAAACAAACTGTTCCAAAGACTTTTCCATCAGGCCAGTTAATTGGATAACCCAGGTAAGAAATCATATTAATGTCAACATCAGGATTGTTTTTTCTCCAGACAGGACTTTTTGTGGCATCAGGAACGAGTAATTCTTCTTGTGTTCCAATAACTGTTTCACAATACAACCCATAAATTAAGTCTGCTTTTTCTCCTGCATGATATGGATTTCCTTTCGTTTGACTTTTTAGAAAAACTTCAATGGTATCTTCGTTTAATCTCATGATCAAACCAGAAGGAACATGAACGATTTTTGCAATTGTATCTAACAGTGATTGCCACTTTTCAGTGATTGCATTAAAAACCTCAGGTTTTACATCCGTACTTATCGAGACTAATTTCGTTTCCTTTGTTTCTCGAATGGTGATTTTAGATTTTTTCTCTTTCATTTTTGCATTTTTTCGGCCATAAAATAGACCACCGATTCCGCCAGAGGTGCTATTTTTCAATCTTGTAAATCAATGCCATTATTCGTTTTATGTGTCACAGTCATTTTATTATTTTTTTTTCAGGCGGCTTGTGGGCTCGTTTTTTTTAATAGTTTTAATTCGTTTTAATAATTTTTTTTGAAATATATTTGTTTTTGTGTTTTGCAACCAGCAAAAATGTTCCGCTATTATATGCAGAAAGATCTATTTCATAATGATTTTGACCGTATTGAAGGGTTTTTATCAATTGACCTGCCATATTAAAAAGTTTGATTTCATCAAAAATAATTTCTGTTTTTATGGTTACCCGGGACGTTGTGGGATTTGGATAAATTTTTAACATTTCGTTCAGGTCAGCAATAACTTCGTCAATTTCAACGGTGTTGCCAACTACGTTTATAACTACTGTATTAGGCTCAGATAAACTGTGACCGTCATAAATATAGTATTTAAAATAATCGTAGCTGTTGAAACCAATGTTTGGTTGATACACAAACGAACCATCATTGTTTAATATAACCTGTCCATTTTCAGGCGATTCGGATATTAAACTAATCAATAAATTTCCGTCTAAATCGAAATCATTTTTCAATACACCGTTCAGAGAATCGACACTAACCGGATACGTCTCATTTTCAAAAACAAACGTATCACAAACCGCTATTGCAGCTGTATTAAACTGATTAAGAAGGTTTCCCATTACAAAATATGAAGTTTTAAAAGTTTCAAGTAAAGTTGAATCTTCAATGCTATTCCAGCTATTCCAAAGAAAACGATCATCGGTTGTAAACCATTGATTATCGTAATGTATACCAATATTGATACCGGTTGAAACCGTATCTTCGGTTTCGGGTGTTGCCCTGTAATCGTGTAAAACTTTTAATTGATTTGGGGCAACAATATTTAACAAAGAATATGGAATGCGAATATTCAATTTATCATCATAAATGGTAACGCAATCTTTTGACGACGGGTTTTGAAAACTGTAGTTAACCTGCAAATTACCAATGTATTGCACGTCAGAGTGACCACTGTTATTTTTCCACCTTACAATGTACCATGGCGCTCCATCGGTTGCTATTGAACGGTATAATTGTTCCACTTCCGAAACATTATGCCAGATGCCGAAGATATCATAAGCCTGGGTAACATATAAATTGGCAGAATGATTTGTAATATGCAAAGCAAATTCGGAACGAAACGGAATATTTACGCCGTTGGGTAATTTCGATTCCCCCAGTTCATCGGCATAAGTATCAAGAGTTATCCACATTTCATCAGGATTATTGAGCGGATTACTTAAACCCACTTCCATTTCCAAAAAAGCATAATTTGCATCCGCTTTAATTTCTGTAATTGCAGATGACACGTCGAATTGCTTAATCAGTTGTAAATCTGTATCCTTTTTAAATTTAACGAGTCCGTAGTTTTGCTCTGCTGCAGTAATATTATGCCATAGAATTCTACTTTCTGCGATATAATCAACAGGGTCCGTTATCCAGGTTCGTTTGAACCATTCATCAATCCAAGCAAAATGAATACCTCCGCCACAATTCGTATTCTCTATGGTTTGCAAAATTCTAACATTTGTTTCGCCTTGTCCGTATTCATCAAAGCCACCGTGATTCATACCCGAAGTTGCGTAATGAGCTACGCCCCAACTCGATGGCACACCAAATTCGGCAACTATCAGAGGAAGATCCGGGTAGTGAGATTTTAATTCGGTTAAATAGCCCATATAACTATTTGAGCCATACTCATCATAATAATCTAAGTAATTGGATTGCAAACTCACAAAATCGGGATAATACGGATAAGCGTGATAGCTGATAAACAGACCCGCCGGAGCATTATCAAGTATAATTTTTGATAAATCAACCGAAGCCGTATCTTCATAATTGTTAATTTCTTCGGGATGTGTTAGCGGATCAAGGGTTGGCCAACTTGACGAACTAACAGGACGTTGCGTATTATAATTTGAAAATTCATAAGTCACTAGATGGTCTAATTTTTCGGTAAACCAAACTTCCGAAGCCGTTGCCCCGGTAATTGAAAAATGATTGCCCGAAAAACTTGTTATTTGGTTGTGATTTTTGTCTGTTGTTATAATTTCTTCGGGATAAACTTCTCTGCCAATAATGTATGCCAAACACCATTTTGATACATCTGCTGTGTAATGTCCGAATGCTTTACCCTGACGTACGGGAATAAATCTGTTACCATGCACACAATCAATGTTTTCCTCCATTTCAATGTTGAAAGTATCCGTCATGAAATGCAAATCATGTTGGTAGCCGGGCAGGTCTTCATTTAACCAGACCCCTTGAATAAACAACAAAGGATTTTGCGGATTTGCAATATTAAACGAGTCAAGTACTTCGTAAAATCGTGGATAATGCAAGGTGTAAAGCCGAATACAATTGAAACCGGCTTGTTTGATTTGTTCAAACCATTGTGCATATTGATTTTGACTTGCTGCAAGTTCGCCGGGGAAAGTGCCGGGAACAGAAACTCCAAGATTTGTGCCTTTTACAAAAAAGGGTATATATTCTCTACCGTTCCAAACTGTCAGATGAGTTTCGTTAGTAGAAAATGGTATTTCGCTACCGGTGAAATTTTGCGAATAAGAAATATTTACACATAAAATACAAAAAAGTATAAGTGTTTGTTTCATATAAACTATTTTTCTGACTGCTTAACAACTTCTGCAAAATCCTTGTCGGATTGCATAATATGGCTCAAAAACCATTTTTTCATAAAAGCGGCTGTTTTTTCAAACAGCAAAGGATTTATGTATGCAAGTTCCTGTTTCATTTCATCGACCTTTTGAATAAAAAACCGGTGTTGCGCTTTGTGATTTTCAATGTTTTCATAACCGCATTTTTCGAGTAATTTTTCTTCATACAAGAAATGATTTTTGGTATAATTTTCCAACTTCCCGATTATTTGAGCAAGTTGTTCAGGTCTTTTTATATCTAACCTTCGGTATTCCTTGTCCCAAAGTTCAAAAAACCCTCTGTGCTGTTCATCAATTTCATCAATATCTATTAAATACTTATCTGACCATTTATTTTCCATCATTTACTTTTTTTTTGAATTATCAAATGCTGTACGGGTCATTTTTCCCCAACCTTTTTTATCCCCTTTTATAAAAAAACGGTAGTTGCCCAAAAGAGCAAAATATACATTCAAAGGGTGGTAAATAATCATTTCTGCCAAAGCAATCAGTATTACTTTGTATAAAAATTTGTATCCTTTGTATCGGCTGAAATTGTAAGTTTCGTAAAACACTGCGAAAGATGAATAAAACAGCGAGAATGAAAACACAAATGCCAATAATATAAAGAAAACCAAATAGTTGACGCTGCCTAAAATTATCATCGTCGTAAAATAAATCAATCCGATGATTTCAACAATAGGTGCAAGCCACTCAAAAAGGACCCAATACGGAAAACTAATCATTCCGAGTTTACCGAACTTTGGATTGAAAAACATCCCTTTGTGTTTTACTACGGTATCAATAGAGCCTCGAGTCCAACGATTGCGTTGGTTCTTTAAGATTTTCAGTTTCGACGGTACTTCTGTCCAGCAAAGCGGGTCGGGGATAAATGCTACTTTATATTTTTGTTTGGCTAGGGAGTGCATATATTTTCGCATACGAACCACAAGTTCAAAATCTTCACCTACTGTAGTTACGTCGTAACCACCTACTTTTAGTGCCACTTGCCTGTCGAACAAGCCAAAAGCGCCCGAAATAATTAGTAACCCGTTAATTCTGCTCCAAGCCATTCTGCCCAATGTAAAAGCCCTGAAATATTCCAGAACCTGAAATTTTGCCCAGAAATTTTTCGGGTAATTCACTTTTACTACCCGTCCATCTTTTATTTCGCACGAGTTAGCTACACGCACCACACCACCGGCGGCAATAACTTTCTGATTGTCTTGTTCTTCCAAAAACGGTTTTACCATTCGCAAAATGGCATCGTGTTCAATTATAGAATCTACATCAATAGCCAGAAATAAGTCTGAACGCGAAATATTTATACCAACATTCAGCGCATCTGCTTTTCCTCCGTTTTCTTTATCTACATAAATTAAATTTGCATAAGCAACATTTGTCGATTTGTAAATTCCTCGTACTTTGGCGGTTTGTAAGGTTTCGGTAAAAGCATAATCAACCTTCACTAAACGGTAATAATCTATAACTTTTTGTAAGCTATTGTCTTTGCTGCCATCATTAACTACAATCACTTCAACTTTTGGATATTCCAGCGAAAGTAAACTTCTGATGTTTTCAATAATTGAAGCTTCCTCGTTATAAGCCGGCGCAATAATTGAAATTGAAGGTAAAATTTGATGTTCTTTTATAGTATTAAATCTGAAATACTTGTTTTTTTTCATATAAAAAGACAATTCGGTAGACGACAAAATTCCGATTGCTACGTAACTGAAAAAGAGCAAGGAGCTATAAATTAAGAAAAATCCGTTTAGTGTATCGTAAAAATTATTCATCAAAAAAATATCATTTGTTTATAAAAACACAAGCCGTTTCTTTATATGCTTTTTGTATTTCTTCATTTTGCGAATTAGTATAGTTAGCAAGGGCATCAAAATCATTTTCAAAAAGAATTTTCATGGCTTCAACTTTTACTAAAAGCGGCTGATTTTTAATTATTTTATCCAGAAAAGTAAGAAAACGCTGATTTTCGATATTGTGTGATTTTTTAAGTATAAGCAATTTTACGTCTTCTTGTTCATTTTCAAAGCGGTCTATAATAATTTCTATTACTTCATTTTCGGGAACAATTGTCATTAGTGCGTCCCATGCAAGTTTGTTGAGCATTGCATCCGCATTTCCTATATGGTTAAGTATAAGAATTAAATTTCTGCTGTTTTTTCGGTAACGATATTTTGCAAGCATCAAACCGATCATTATTTTTCGTGGGTTTTCTGAAGATAATAATCCTTTATAATCAATATTTAACTTAAAATTTTTTAGAACAGCATTCACAATAATATTCATATCCAAAACAGAAAGTTGATGTTTATTGCCTATAAATTTCACCAAATGTTCGTCATTTTTCATTAAGCGGATTAGAGCTGCATAGGCTTCGGTGCGTAATGCAAAGTTTTTATTATCGGAATACTTTATTATTTGTTTTTCGTTATCGTGTATTCTTAAATACGATAATACTTTCATGGCCAATATTCTATTATCAAAATCCTCGTCAAACAAAAAATCGTCAATTTTTTTATACAAATTCAAATTGCTTAACAATCGTTTGAATTTATCGCTTAAATCCATAGCAAGTGTTTCCTGAATCTTTGTATAAACACGAAACAATGCTTCTAATTGAATCTGTTTTTTAACAAAAGGTTTTAGTTTTTTTATAAGATTTTCTTGAAAATTATCGTCCTGATATATGCTTGATAAATAGCAGTTTGTAAGCACAAAAGCAAAGAATTTACTATATCGGTCAATAGCCTTTGAGCTTCGGTTTCGTTGAATACTGAAATAGATACTCAATGCAATAAAAAGGAACACACTAAATAACGAAAAAGCCGTAAAATATAACACCAGATATATCCAAAAAGGCATTTTTTCGACATATTCGTAAAAAGGATTTATTATTTTGTATTGTAAAATTTCGGTTTCTGAACGATAAAATACATATATACAGGCTACTACGGCTATGCTAAGGATAAGCCAAAAGAGTATGATAAGGATTTTTTTTACGTATGATAAGATTTTTCGCCTCATGCTTAAAATTTGTGTTTCAATAAGATTTCAAAAGTTAAACGATTTCTGTAATTTCCGGCTGAAAATTCTTCCTTTGCAAAAGCCGCAGATAATTTTAGTTCGTTTGATTGAAAAATTACTGTATTTTTTTCAACCTTCAAACGATAGCTTTCTAATATAAAAAAATCTTCTGATTGCGAAATAGCATATCGTTCGTCGGGCGAATTACCATAAAGAAATTCCACGCCCCAGAAATTCAAGGGGTCTTTCCCGAAATGCCTGATATTTAACGCCGTAGAAAGTGTGTTTTTTTGCTCATGAATAACATAAAAGGGACGTGCAGAAATCCAAAAATTTGTAATGTATTTGCTCAAATGTCCGGTGATTATATAAATATTTTTATCACCGAAATTCATATATCTGCCGCCAAAACTCGCTTCAAAAGTTTTTAAAAATGAAAAATAGTATTCCAACCCGGCTCTGTGTTGCGGAAATAATTCTTTTTTTAAAGCAAAACCGTAATTTGAATAAAGATAATGTCCGTTTTTGAATAAATGATAATAATCTGCCTCTAGCTGCAAGTCATTTTTATTAAAGCGGTTAGCATAATTTAACCGTGAAATGAACGTGTTTTTGCGTATCTTGAATGCAAAATCCCAATATGCCAAATGTTGCGGTCCAGTGGTGTTATTTTCAAACAAATCAATAGCGTAAAAAAGGCTTGTAGCTTTGTCCTTATTCAGAGTAAGCATTTGATTGTAAAGGGTTTTTATAGCTGCCGAGTCTAAATAATTATTATGTGTTTCTATAAAATCAATACCCTTATCGTATTTGGTTAATGCTTTATATGCCAGTGTTTTCTTTTGTACTAAATTATAGGTATCCTTATAATTATGTTCTTTTGCTAAATCCGCTATTTCTATCAATTTTTGGTAGTTTTTTGCCCATAGTAAAATGTTTAACCAGGCATCATATAATTCTTTGTTGGTTTGGTTAATCAGATATGCTTTTTCGATGTTGTTTATCGCCTTTTCGTAATTACCTTGCCAGGCGTAAACATTTGCAATAAAAACAATTACGTCATACCTTTCGGGATGCAAATTCACTACTTTTTGTGCATCTTCAATAGCTTCTGCGTATTTTTTGTTTTGTGCATTATTTATTGCCTCATTAAAGATAGAGTCAGTATTAACTTGCCCAAAAGCAGATAAACAAAGAGTAAAAAATATTATGATTATAACTGTTTTTTTCATCTGTTTATAATTTTGATTTTAGCGGTCATTACCTGTCCCGATGCAATCGGGATGCAGCTCGCCATGAGACATCAATTGTCCGCCAAAACATACTATTAGCTTCATTATAATCATGCGGGTGTGTGTCAAATTTATTGTCATGGCTCGGTTCATTTCATTTTGTATAAAGTATTTTTTATTTCTTGCCTAATTTTTTTGGGATTAAGAGGTTTATTAAAAAATTGATTTGCTCCGATTAGCAATGCTTTACGTTCGCTTTCGTATTCCGAGGTGTCAAAATAGAACACAGGGCATGTAATTTTTTTATGCAATCGCAAGAAAGAGATTAGCTCGTAACTCGAAGTCCCAATTATTAAATCATCAACCAATATTAAATTAACCGATTGGTTTTCCCGAAAATTTCCGGCTTCTGAAAACGATTGAAAAACGGCAACTTGCAACTGTTTGTCTATTTCTTCACAAATTCGTTTTAAAATATTGACAAAAACCAAATCAATTGAAAAAATTATAATATTGAAATCTTCACTCATTATTTATTTTTAGAATAAAGGTACTAATCTTTAAGTAATTTTTCAGTTTTGGTTGATAGAATTTTAAAAAATCATGTTTGTTCATCAATTTTAATCACTCTAGTCATTGCTTGCAAGTTGCCCTAAATCAGTTGCTGTTTTTCACCTGAATGTCCGGGTTTTTGTTTGGGTTTCAGGTGAGGGTATTCGTTTTGTCATTTAACCCAATAAGCTCCTTACTGGTCGCTATATTATGCCATGTCCTATTCATTGTCAAGAGCAATTAATTTTTTATTGGCTTTATTTTCAATGTTATGAATGGTGCAATCACCTTCGCTATTTGTAAAAAACCATAGTAAAACCTTTTCGGATAAATAAAATTTGTCATTTAGTTTTACATATTTATGATGATTTAGTATCCAATTTAACGACAAATGTTCTTGATAAGTTTTATTCAGCAAGGTTTTGTTTAAAACAAAAATATTTAATGGTTTGTCTTCTGCTTTTTGCTACAGCTGCCTTATAATAAGCAGAGATATATTAAAGCTGTGCAAGAAAATGGTAAGGTGATGAAAAATTACCTATTTTTCGAAAAAACAAGGGGAATGACAAATTCCGCTTAGCAGGGGGATTCTAATGGATAAATAAATCTTGTGATTGCAAATGTCATGACGTGCGCTAATTTATTATTATGACTAACGTCCGAAAGTAGCCTGAGTATGTGATTGCAGCTGTGGTTCAATGTCACCCGTTAAAAACTTAAACGAATATAATACTTTACTTTGTCAGCGAACCACCAAAAAACCGCATTCTAAAAGAATCGCTATTAGCTACTAGGCGTTTAATTTTAAAAATTATTAAAATCATCAGTTGGACCTAAACCTAAATGGTCTTTCATTCTTCCTTCCGATTTATCTGAACCATATGACCATTTTTTAATTGTATGGTGAACTAAACCTGCTATTTCATCTGTATTAGGAATCATAAGTGTAAATTTCTTTTTATTCTCATGAATCATAATTGTATTATAAAAATGTCTATAGCCAACTTCCCATCCTTCATTCTGCAAATCGGATATCAAATTTGCTTGACTGATTATTGTATTTGGCAGACTGTAATAAAAGGCTTTCATAGGAAAGAAAGATACTTGATTCATAATTTTAAATCCATTTTTTGTTCTATAGTCTTCACATTCAATTAATGAAACAGTATAATTAATTAGTGCTTTTATAATACTTTCCAAAATTAGGACCACTTGGTTAATTGAAAAATAAAAATGAAAGAGAGGAGGATATAGAAAAAATATATGCCAAAATAGGGCAATTAGAAATGGAAAATGACTTTTTAAAAAAAAGCTTAAATCGTTTGGAGTAAAAAAACGATTTTCTTTAATCAACAAAGACAACATGCTTAGCACATGGAGACAATGCGCTTTGCTGGAAGTTCATCGCAGTGGCCTATATTATAAACCAAAGGAAGAAAAAGAAGAAAATCAGGAAGTAATGAATAAAATTGACAAACGTCATATTCAAAAGCCTACTCATGGTGTGCTTCGGATGACAGACTATCTGAGAAGCCTTGGATATACCATCAGCGAAAAGCGCATCCGGCGGTTAATGCGCAAAATGGCCATTACTGCTCAATATCCAAAACGTAATTTAAGTAAGCTTGGTTTGGCAAAATACATATATCCATATTTGTTGAGGAACATGAATATCACACGCTCTAATCAGGTTTGGGAAATCGATATTACCTATGTTCCGATGCAAAAAGGTTTTATGTACCGGACAGCTATAATCGATGTTTATAGCCGTTTTGTAGTGGGCTGGAGCTTATCCAACAATATGACTAGTGATTGGGTTGTTTTTGTGCTGGAAGAAGCCATAGCAAATTATGGGACAACGGAGATAGTGAACTCAGACCAAGGCAGCCAATTTACCTGCGATGACTGGATTAATACTCTGAAAAAACATGGTATAAAAATAAGCATGGACGGTAAGGAACGGGCATTAGACAATATTTATATTGAACGTTTATGGCGTAGTGTAAAATATGATCACATCTTTTTACACCCGGCAGATGATGGTTTAGAACCTGTCAAGAGCAAGCAAGTGGCTCCACAAGCCCTCGCACATCCTAAGCCACTCTTGACAGAACCAGCTCCCAAATTTAAAAAGCATTTAAGAGCAATAAATCAACTAAGAAATAACCAATCGTGGTACTAAGAATCGGGAGTACTTTAGTATTCTAGTTTAGTTAATAATATAGTTTACACTGGTATCGGATTCGTAATTTTTCACACCATGGTATTGTAAATTTAGAAATATTTTCAACATGTTTAATGTTTGATAAGAATGAATTAAAATTTTTAGCTCAATTTTTCATTATAGTTTAGGATACAATTTAGGATACAAAACGGGGATACAAAAAACATTAAACGCCTTATGGTTAGGTACATAAGACGTTTAAATTGTAGCCCCAACAGGACTCGAACCTGTATTTACAGTTTAGGAAACTATCGTTCTATCCCTTGAACTATGGGGCCATTCATACTTCCTTTTTAGGAAACTGTTTGCCTCCTGCCTACTAGTAAGCTTTTATCCCTTGAACCCGGCCTTTCCTCCTTCGATGTATAAACCGGCAGGCAGGTATGGGGCTAAAATTTGCCCGACAAAATTAGAGATTTTAATCACATATTCAAAATTAAATAGCTGAATGATTGCTTTTAGAATCTAACATGCTGCTTTGTTTTTAATTTTCTTAATGGTTCTAAATAAG
>CAZWPU010000021.1:0-1419 GCA_964635605.1 uncultured Bacteroidales bacterium
TAATGTGCAAATGCCCCGGCAACAATCCCTCCAATAGTATGAGATATAAGCGCTTTAGAAGTTAAGAAACGGTGATTTAGAGTATCTAACATAGCGGTATGGGTACTTAAATACCCACTCCAGCACATGCCCATTGCGGTAAACACAGCTATTTCGTTGCCGGTAATGATACCCTGTCCGATAAAAGCTTTTACCAGTGAAAGAGCTGCACCAACAGCACCCAGCGATGTTATGGGAAATGCAACCAGTTCGGGATTTTTAAAACCAAATAAACCATTGAATAACCAACCAAACCAGCTGGCTATTTTAGGCAAAATCGGAACGCCTTCATAAGCTAATCCTTGGTATCCAACAGTGGCATCATCAGGGCCAAAGGTAATAATCATTACTACGGTACTGATAATTAAAACGCCTGGAATGATCTGTAAACCTAAATCAACACCCGATTTGCCACCATCAAGAATAGAATTTAAAAAACGAAGGAATACACCTCCTTTGGATTTAAATGAGATAGAGGATGAATCTTCCTTTTCCTTTCCTAAAGGACGTTCCTCATCTAACTTTCCTTTTATCATTCTCTGCATTAAACGGGTAGAAACAACAGCTCCCACAATGGCTCCAAAAAAACCAATCATTGCAGGTCCAAAATAACCAAAACTGGACATAAAAGTTAAAACAATCAACCCCATGCCAAAGGCAGTACCAAAATTGGTTAAAGATATCAATTCGTATTTTTTAAAATAGCGGCTAAAATTTTTATCATTCGATAAGCTTATAATCGCCGGATTATCGGAGAAAAAAGTCATAAGCGCGGCCAGTGAGGCAACACCTGGTAACTTAAATATCGGGCGCATTAACGGAGCCAGAAATATTTCTAACAACCGTACCACACCAAACTCAATCATCAGTTTGCCCAATGCTCCTGACAATACGGTTATTCCCATAATAAAAAACACCGTATTCATCAATAAATCCCAAGCTGTATTCATTATGGTGTTTAGCAGGTTTGTAACCCCCATAACAGAACCCAGATATCCGAAAAATCCGAAAAATAAGAGAAGAAAAATAAAAGCTTCATATCGTCTGTTTCTTAAAAATTCCGACTTTTTAATATTTTTTATTGCATTCATGGTTATCCAGATTAATCCCTAAAAAATTTGGGCAAATATTGGATAAGTTAAAATTATAAGTAGTGACTTTTCTCAGGTATAGTAAGAAAAAGAAGATGTTTTGTAACAATGATAAAAGTCAGAATAATGGTTTAATTTAACTACCTTTAAGAAAGTTATTGATTTTTTCAAGAAGGTCATATTTATTGATCGGTTTAGCAATATAATCATCGCAACCCACATCGATAATATTTTTACGATCTTCATCCATTGCATTGGCTGTTTGGGCTATAACAGGTAAATCCGGATT
>CAZWPU010000021.1:1519-15962 GCA_964635605.1 uncultured Bacteroidales bacterium
TACGATCTTCATCCATTGCATTGGCTGTTTGGGCTATAACAGGTAAATCCGGATTATTTTGTTTAATCTGCCTGGTAGTTTCCAGTCCATCCATCATAGGTAGTTGAATATCCATCAATACTAAATCAATGGAATGCTTATTCTGACATAGGTCAACTGCCTGTTCTCCATTTTCTGCATGAACGAAATTAACTTGCGAATCTTTTAAAAATTTAGTCAGTAACTCATACGAAATCTGAGCATCTTCAACAATAAGTATTGTTTTCCCAGGCCACATATAATTTTTTTCTTGTTTCTTTACGGAAGCATGGTGGGTTTCAATAATTTTTAATGGGATGGAGAAATAAAAAATTGATCCACCGGGTTTATTTTCCTCTCTATTCTCTTTTTTAGATTCCATCCATATTTTACCATTCATGTTTTCTACAATACCTTTGGATATAGAAAGCCCAAGACCTGAACCACCATATTTTCGGGTTGTTTTATCATCTACCTGTCTAAATCGTTCAAAGATGATATCACATTCGTGCGGAGCTAACCCAATACCGGTATCTTGCACATAGAATAAAATTTCATTTGAAATAATTTTATAACCAAAAACAATTTTCCCTTTATAAGTGAATTTTAAAGCATTGCTTAATAAATTAAATAATACCTGATTAATCCGGTTAGGATCGGAATATATAGTAAAATCACTTTGCTCAACCTCTTTTTCAAGAATAATCTGGATATGCGATTTTTCAACCGTTTTCTTTTCCTGGTTATAAAAACTTAATAACTCATCCATGATATTATTAATACGGCATGCACGGTAATTAATTTTCAAATGTTTAGCCTCAATCTTGGAAAGATCAATAATATCATCTATTAGATTTAATAATACATAACCACTTTTATTGATAATACTTAAATATTTAGTTAATGTATCTCGATCTATATTGGGATTATCTTTTAACAATTTCGAAAATCCTATAATCCCATTCATAGGGGTTCTAATTTCATGCGATATATTAGCCAGAAATGCTGATTTTAATTTATTTGATTCTTCAACTTTAACTTTAGCTAATAATAATTTCTCATTGTTTAACTCTATCTGTCTGAGATATTTCTTTTTTTGACGTAATTTATTTCTTTTGATAATTATGTTAACCCACAATAATCCAATCACAAATATCAATAAAATAATAATGACAGCGATATAAATTATTTCTTGCTTATATTCTTTAAATAATGCTAATGGATGATTAATGATAATTGAATTATCGGGTAAATCGGACTGATTAATATTAAACTTCTTAAGCTGGTTATAATCAAAAAAATAGTTAGTCGAATCAATTTCAACATTTATTTTATTTACATCTTCTCCGGAAAGAACTCTTTTAGCTATTTGGCCGGCTATAAACCCCTGTACTTTCCCACTATTCATTTTACCACCAATCACTCCATTATTTAAATAAAAGGTCCAGGTTCCATAAACCGGGACAGGAGATATACTGGAAATATTCCGTGCAATTTCATCATAAGAACAATATTCACCATTGATATCTTTATTAAAAGCAGTAAGTAACACCATAGAATTTTCATCTAGCCCAGCAATTTTTTGATATAATTTTTCGAATGAATAATCGCGTAAAAATTCATATCTAATATCATCCGTATATTGATTTAATTCTTTAATAGCTCTTTTATAAATAATATTACCAGTATTAGTATAATCAGCTAATAAATAAATTTTTGAATAATCAGGATGTAACTTTTGAATTAATAAGACATTATCAACAAAATCTATTTTTTCTAATACGCCGGTATAACCCTTAGGATATTGATGGGGACAGTTAATTCCGGAAAAAATTACAGGAACATCACCAAATAAGCTATCACGATAAGTCAAAAGAAATTTAAAGGCATCATCATCGGATGAAATAATAACATCTAAATCAATACTGGTATATTTTTTTTGATATAATTTTATAATATATGAGTAATATATTGAATCGGAAAATCTTTTAGAGTCGAGATATTCAATAAAAACTTCTGAGTTACTGGCATATTCTTCTAATCCGGCAG
This sequence comes from uncultured Bacteroidales bacterium, assembly GCA_964635605.1. GTDB lineage: Bacteria > Bacteroidota > Bacteroidia > Bacteroidales > UBA12077 > UBA12077. The sequence goes on from CAZWPU010000021.1 coordinate 3,587, forward strand.
TAATCCCTTCAACAATTTTATCGGTCCACTGTAAACCTTTATGGTATGAATTTAAAATTAAAATATTATTTTTTTCTGCGCTAAATGTAATATTAGCCCATAATACTGTAAAAAGTATTACAAATAATATTTTTTTAATCTTCATATAAGGAATCAATTAATGAAAGCAATTTAAAAAAAATCATGAAATAAAAAAAATAGAGCAACTCTAATGAGCTGCTCTGCTGAAATATCTAAAAAACAAATTTTATACAAGCCCTGCAAATCCCATAAATGCTAATGCTAATAAGCCTGCAACAACAAAGGCAATAGGTACACCTTTCATTGCTTTAGGAATATTTACCATATCCAGGTGCTCCCGTAAACCTGCAAATGTTATTAAAGCTAAGCCAAAACCTATTGCATTGGCAATAGCAAATACAACACTCTCGAGCAAATTATAATCTTTCTGAACAGCCAAAATAGCTACACCCAGAACAGCACAGTTTGTTGTAATAAGCGGTAAAAATATTCCAAGTGCCTGGTATAGCGATGGACTTACTTTCTTAAGCATAATTTCAACTAACTGAACTAACGATGCAATGACTAAAATAAACGTAATGGTTTGCATAAAAGTAATTCCTAGCGGAACCAACACATAATTCTGCAATAAATAGGTCACAATGGTTGCAATAACCATTACAAAAGTAACTGCCCCGGTCATTCCAACCGATGTTTCTACTTTACTCGAAACGCCGATAAAAGGACAAATCCCGAGGAACTGCGCTAATACAATATTATTTACAAATATTGCCGATATGATGATAATAATATATTCCATAATAATTTATTTAAGCCGTTTTTTTATTGATTTTATTGATTAGGACAATAAGATATCCTAATGCGATAAATGCTCCAGGTGCTAAAACAAAAACCAGCATACCGTCGCCTTCAATAAATTTAAATCCAAAGATTGAACCGCTACCCAGAATCTCCCGAACGCTGCCCAGAATGGTAAGCGCCATCGCAAAACCAAGCCCCATTCCTAATCCGTCAATAATAGAAGAACCTACGTTATTTTTTGAGGCAAAGGCTTCGGAGCGGCCTAATACTACACAGTTAACCACAATCAGTGGAATAAAAAGGCCTAGTTGTTCAAATAATGAAGGCAAATAGGCTTGCATTACTAACTCCACAATAGTAACAAACGAAGCAATAATCACAATAAAAGAAGGGATTCGTACTTTATCAGGAATCTGGTTTTTGATAATGGAAACCACCAGGTTTGACATTACCAACACAAAAGTAGTCGCCAGCCCCATTCCTAATCCATTAATGGCCGAAGTGGTAACACCTAATGTTGGGCATAATCCAAGAAATAATACAAAAACAGCATTCTCCTTAAAAAATCCTTTACTAAAATTTTTCCATTGATTCATTTTTTACCTCCTTCCATATATGCATTATATGCACGTTCAACAGCATCGCAAAATGCTCTTGACGTAATAGTAGAAGCAGTGATGGCATCGACATCACCACCATCTTTAGAAACTTTTAATTTATAGTCTGCCGGATTTTCACCATTAAACTGTACGCTCCATTCTGATTTGCTTTTTTGCATTTTGTCTCCTAATCCTGGAGTTTCTTTATGTTCAAGTACCGAAATATTATGAATGGTACCATCAGGTAAAAATCCCACCATTATTTTTATATTTCCACCAAATCCTTTATTAGTAAAAGTACTTACAGCAGTTCCTACCAATTCGCCATCATTTTTTGCAGGAAAAAATTCAAGCGTATCGCCATCAACACCCATTTTATAGGATTCTTTCCCCGGTTCATTATCAAACTCAGGGACAACCTGCTTTATGGCATTATTTTGTTTGGCAAGTTTACTGGCAGCAATAGGCCCTTTAGTTAATTCATAAATATAACCTAAAGCAGCCGATGCTATAAATGTTACCATAAATAGGGTAAGCACCATATTTTTGAAATTTGACTCTTTTTTAGCCATTATTCACCTCCTCTCCGAATCGCTTTGGTTTTAGATATATATTAATTAAAGGTACAAAGGCATTCATTATTAAAATTGCAAATGAAACACCTTCAGGATACGCGCCAAACACCCTTATTAATACCGTAATTACTCCAATTCCAATACCATAAATCCACATTCCTTTAACCGACATCGGTGAAGTAACATAATCGGTGGCCATATATATAGCTCCCAATAAAACTCCTCCGGTTAATATATGGAATACTGGATCAGCGTTTGCTTCCGGATTAATCAACCACAAAATACCTGTAAATACGGTAATAGTAGCAATAATTGAAACCGGAATATGCCAGGTAATTACTTTTCGAATCAGTAAATATGCAAAACCGATTAGTAATGCCAGGGCAGCAATTTCACCCATAGAACCTCCCATATGCCCATAGAACATTTCCATGTGGCTTGGTATCTGACTCATAATATCAGATACTGCATCTCCTTTGTCAATCCCTTCTTTCATCACTCCTAGAGGAGTCGCTCCGGTTACGGCATCGGTATATCCGGTATTAAATCCATTGGGAACGGGCCAGCTTGTCATTTGCACAGGAAATGATATTAAAAGAAATACTCGTCCTACTAAGGCCGGGTTAAATGGATTATTTCCCAATCCTCCAAATGACATTTTTCCAATTCCAATGGCAACTAAACTACCAATAATTATAATCCAAACCGGTAGGTTTGTCGGCACATTAAAAGCTAACAAAAGGCCGGTTAAAATTGCAGAACCGTCTGATATGGTTGGTTCTTGTTTAAGTAGATACTTTTGAATGAGCCATTCAAAAGCCAGGCAGGAAACTACGGCTGTTAATGTTACATAAATTGCACCCAGCCCAAAAAAGTAAATCGAAAAAGCTAAAGCGGGTAAAAGGGCAATAATTACATCAAACATCAGCCGTTTTACGGTTTTATCCCCATAAACATGAGGAGATGGTGATACGGTTAATAATTTATTCATTATTGTTTTCTTGATCTAATGATTTGACTTACTCTGGACTTTCCTAAACGGATATAATCAAGCAATGGTAATCCTGCAGGGCATGTAAAAGCACATGACCCGCATTCGATACAATCCATTACTCCGTTTTTCTCCAGCATATCATTTTTCTCTAGTTGTGTTAATTTATTCAATAAGTATGGTTCAAGGCCTTGCGGACATACAGAAACACATTTGGCACAACGAATACAGGTACTTTCCGGTTTGCGTTTAGCCATTTCTTCAGGAAGAATTAATATTCCTGATGTTCCTTTAGCAACAGGGGCTTCCAAAGCATTTAATGCTTTACCCATCATTGGCCCTCCGCTAATTACCTTACCTGTATCTTCGGGTAAACCACCGGCAGCTTCAATCAGTTCATTCACCGGCGTTCCGATACGAACCATAAAGTTCGAAGGTTTTTTTACCGACTTACCAGTAACAGTTACTACCCGTTCAAACAATGGTTTATTTTTTTGTACCGCTTCATAAACAGCGAATACAGTTCCCACATTATGAACTACTGCTCCAACATCAAGTGGTAGTCCTCCTGAGGGAACCTCACGCTTAATTAAAGCTTTAATTAATTGCTTTTCGCCACCTTGCGGATATTTAACTTTTAATGCTTGTACCTCAATTCCAGGATAATTTTTCACTAATCCGGAAAGGTGTTCAATGGCATCGGATTTATTATTTTCTATACCAATAATTGCACGGTTAACACTTAATGCTTTCATCAATATTTGTATCCCAACCAGCATCTCTTCAGATTTTTCGAGCATTAACCGGTGATCAGAAGTAAGGTATGGTTCACATTCGACCCCATTAATAATTAATACATCTATCTTTTTACCATCTGGAATAGAAAGTTTAACATGTGAGGGGAATGTTGCTCCTCCCAGGCCAACAATTCCTGATTGGTTTATTTTCTGAATGATTTCTTTATCTGTTAAACCGATTTCTTTTTTCAAATCTGTTAATTTTTCAATATTTTCATTCCACTCATCGCCTTCTACATCGATAATAACACATGGTTTTTTATATCCTGTAGAGTCAAGAACATTATCAATCTTTGATACCGTTCCGAATACAGATGAATGAATATTGGCAGAAACAAACCCTGCACTTTCGGCAATTATATCCCCAACCTTAACCTTGTCGCCTTTTTGGACTACAGGTTTAGAGGGCGCACCAATATGCTGGGCAATAGGTATTGATACTGTTTTTGGAAGCGGTAAATTTTCAATAACACTGCTTGCTGAGTATTTACTCTCTGCAGGATGAACGCCGCCTTTTGCAAATGTTTTTAACACTTTATCCCTCCTTATTTTTTTGTGTTGATGAATTATTTTCACTTTTTTCCAATGCTTCTTTTGGTTCAGATTTAGCATCCTTTGTATCTTCTTTCACTTTCCGTGGTGGAAAATTAATTTCCAGGATTGCTCCAGTAGGACATTCGGTGACACATTTTCTGCAGAGCTTACATTTATTAGGATCGATATACGCAAGGAAATTTTCCATGGTTATCGCATCAAATGGACAAACTTTCACACATTTTCCACAGCCAATACAGGCTACTTTACAGGATTTTCTTGCAATACCACCTTTATCCTGGTTCACACACGAAACAAAAATTTTGCGATCTTTTTTATTTTTCTTTCGTAGCTCAATAATATCATTTGGACAAGCTTTAACACATGCTCCGCAAGCAGTACAGTTATCGTCAATAACAACAGGTAATCCTGTTTTTTCGTCCATATAAATGGCATCAAAATCGCAAGCATCAACACAATCACCTAAACCAAGGCAGCCATATTGACAATCGGTTTCGCCGGCATATAAACTGGAAGAAATTGCACAAGAAGAAGCTCCATCGTATTGATTAACGCGTTTTCGATGTTCCTGTGAGCCTGAACACCGAACTACGGCTACTAACGGTTCTTTTGCTTCAACCTCCTTACCTAATATTTTAGCAACGGCAGCCATGGTTTCATTTCCGCCTACAGGACAGTATAGTTCTGAAATGTCGTCGGCTTTAACCAATGCCTCGGCAAACCCCCTACAACCGGGATACCCACAACCTCCACAATTTGCAGCAGGAAGGGCTTCTTCTACCTGGTCGATACGAGGATCCTCATAAACCTTAAATTTCTGAGCTACAAAATACAAGATTATTGCAGCTCCGGCCCCAATCGCACTAAGTGAAATAATAGTAAATAAAATGGTTGTACTCATGTTTCAGATTTTTAATCTATTTTATGTAATGTAAATGTAAATTGTTTTTGCACTTTGTTCTTGGTGTAATATAAAATGGTGTAATAAGGAACAAGAACGAATAAAGCTCCAACTCCTGAAATAACTTCATTTTTCGTGGTAACACTTAAAATAATTAAGAATGATAAAACCAATAAAAATGGTAAAACATAACCTAACCATAAGGCTTTAAATCCCAAGGATTGTCTTAATACAATATTTACGGTTTCACCTACATGGTATTGATTGGTTTGATCATAGACGTCGACTACTTTTTCCTGCATATCGGCAGCAGAACAGAATCCTTTAGCATGACAAGATGCACATGCCGATTGTGCTATAAACCGGACTTTTATTTGATTGCCATTTATGGACTCGATAAGGCCTTTGTGTTCGATTGATTTTGAATCTGACATCCGAATTTTTCTCAATTTCTAATCGAATACAAAAATAATGGTATTTAAAAATTAAGAATTGCTTTTTGTCAGTTTTTACCCTAATAATACTTATTTAGTTTGATTTTAAATAACAAAATCTATTGTATCAAAGATTTCAAAGGATGTTTAAATCCTTCATAACCAACTAGTCGAGCTTTAACAGTTCCAACAATAATAGGGCTTTCTGCCCAAACAGGAATACGGTTTTCATCGTCGGTAACCCAGAAAACCAGATCTTCACCTCCTTTAAAAACATCTCCAGCCACTAATGAACCAGTAAATTTTAAACAGTTAAATTTACCTACGCCACGCACTCTCCTAACTTCTTTTCCTTTATACCGAATAAACACTTCGTGAATTTCATTATCGAGCAATATTTTAAATAGAATTTTCTCATTAATTTCATATTTGGTAAAATCGATATTGCGAGCCTGGTAAATAACAGAAATCACATCATAAGTACATGGAGGGATTTCAACTGTATCACGAAAATAGGGTGTTCTGGTTTTTTCTACTTCAGAATAGGCGACCATCTGGTTATGATCAAACTGATACTTAATATCAATAATATAATCATCTTCGTTTACATCGCGATGAAAATAAACAGGTAATAAATTCTGTGGATTTACCCACGACTGATAAACATCGCGTACTTGAAAAAACCAATCGTAAAACGAAAAGGTAACCCCAGTACCTTTTAAATTTAATACCTGTTGACCAAACATTTTTTCATTGGATACTTCAAATTCTACTGCTCCTACATCAGTCCAAACCAAAAACCAATTATAAGTAATCACATAAGTAAGTTTTTCGCCCGGTTGAAAAGCATTGTTCTGTATTTCACATGGAAAATTCTGAGATTTTACAGTGTTTGCCGTAAAAAAAATAAAAATAAAAATAAAAAAAACAATAATCTGTTTGTATTTATATAATCTTTTCAAAACTAATTTTTTATTGATTTTATAAATTTCATACCTTAACTTATTACACTAAAATCCATTTTTTTGTGTGCAATCTTCTTTAGTTGTTTTTTCAATACCTGGTTTTCATTTTTTTCTAACCATGGATCATCATTTAAAATGTTATCCGCAATATCGCGAACATATTGAATTAATTGTGCATCTTTCCCCAGGTTTGCAATTTTCAGGTCAAACGCAAGTCCGCTTTGTTGTGTCCCTTCAATATCGCCGGGTCCACGCAATTTCAAATCGGCTTCGGCAATTTCAAATCCATCATTGGATTTGGTCATGATATCAATTCTTTTGCGGGCTTCGTTGGATAATTTGTAGCCGGTCATTAAAACACAATAGGATTGGTCTGCACCACGTCCTACTCTTCCGCGCAATTGGTGCAATTGTGACAAACCAAATCTTTCGGCACTTTCAATCACCATAACACTGGCATTGGGAATATCTACACCTACCTCAATTACGGTTGTAGCCACCATAATATGTGTTTTGCCTTTAACAAATAAATTCATGGCAACATCTTTTTCTTCGGCTTTCATTTGCCCGTGAACAATGCTTACAGCATATTTAGGTGGAGGAAATGCTCTGAAAATACTTTCATATCCGTCTTCTAAATCTTTGTAATCCATTTTCTCCGATTCCTTTATCAACGGATAAACAATATAAATCTGGCGTCCCTGTTCAATCTGTTGCCTCATAAAACCAAATAACCGTAATCGTTTCGAATCATACAAATGAATTGTTTTTATGGGTTTTCGTCCGGGAGGCAATTCATCAATTACGGAAACATCCAAATCACCATAAATGGTCATGGATAAAGTACGAGGAATAGGAGTAGCTGTCATTACCAATACATGTGGTGGCTGATGATTTTTTTTCCATAATTTTGCTCGTTGTACGACGCCAAATCGATGCTGCTCGTCGATTACCACAAGTCCAAGATTTTTAAACCTTACCGTTTCTTCGATCAATGCATGGGTTCCGATCAAAATTTGTAACTCGCCATTCAAAAGTTGTTCATGAATTCCTTTACGGGCAGCTGTCTTGGTCGAGCCGGTTAGTAATTGAACATTTATAGGCAACCCTTCCAAAAATACCTTTAATGTTTCAAAATGCTGATTAGCCAATATTTCGGTGGGGGCCATTATACAAGCCTGAAATCCATTATCAAGTGCTATAAGCATACTCATTAAAGCAACCAATGTTTTCCCGCTTCCTACGTCGCCTTGTAATAAGCGATTCATTTGTTTTCCTGATCCTACATCTTTACGGATTTCTTTTAATACTCGTTTTTGTGCATTGGTTAGTTCAAAGGGTAAATTCTTTTCATAAAACTGATTAAGGAAATCGCCAACCTTGGAAAAAACAAATCCATTGAATTTATTTAACCTTATACTTCGTTTCTGAAGAATATTGAGTTGAATATAAAATAGCTCTTCAAATTTTAATCGATAAATGGCTTTTTTTAATATTTCAGCATTTTGAGGGAAATGAATATTAAAAAGCGCATCTGGTAAAGAAATAAGTTTATATTTTTGAATTAAATATTCGGGAAATGTTTCATGAATTTTATCCTTAAGCTGAAGAATCAGGTTGTTTACCAGCTTTAAAATGGCTCTGGAGGGTAAATAATTCTTTTTTAACTTTTCGGTTATACTGTAATGTGCCTGTAATTTAGCTTTAATAACATTCTGATTTCTGATGCTATCCTCAATCTCGGGATGAATAACATTATATTTCCCTCCAAAATATCCGGGTTTACCAAAAACAATATATTCTTTATTAAGCTCAAGGCTCTTTTGTATATAATTCAATCCTCTAAACCAAACCAGCTCGATGGTTCCTGTTCCATCCGTAAAATAAGCTACCAGTCTTTTTTTCCGTCCTCCTCCTATTTGCTCAAAACCAATGATCTTTCCCTTTAACTGTATATGTGGCAGTTCGGGATTTAAATCTCTGATTTGATAAAATTTGGAACGGTCAATATACTTATAAGGAAAATAATACAATAAATCTTCAAACGTAAAAATTTTTAACTCTTTGTTCAGGAGTTCTGCCCTTTTGGGGCCAACACCGGTTAAAAATTTTATATCTTGTTGTAAAAAATCAGGCATATAAATAATAAAAAATCACCATGAATAAACAAAAATACAAATCTAATTACCCTTTCATAAAGTTAGATCGTTTAAAATCTTATTTTTGCTACACAATAATACATTTTTTTTAATAATCTTAAACAATATGTTTTCGTCATTACTATTTGCTTTAAAGTTTCTAAAATATAAAATTTTCGCCAAACACAAGAAAGGCCATGGGATCCATTCTCCTTTTATTTTTGACTTAATCAACAATGTTTTTAATGATAAAAAAGTTGATAATGATTTAGCGAAAGTTTTCTATTTACATCATAAATATAAGCGATCAAAAGAGGCATTAATATTTGATGAGAAGGGTGCAGGAACGCACCAGCAAACCATATCAAAGTTAAAATCAAGGAACAATCAAAACATACAAAGAATATCAACAACAGAGGGTAAAACCATACGAAATTCATCCGTTACAAAAAAATATGGAGGACTTATTTATCGGCTGGTAAAATATTTTAATCCAGAAAACATTCTTGAAATAGGCACTTCGTTAGGTATAAGTACTTTATATATTGCACAGGGTGCACCCGAATCTAAATTTACAACGATTGAAGGAGTAGAGGGGAAAATACAAATTGCCAAAAAACTAACCCGAGCACTGCATTTACAAAATATTGAATTTATTTGTAAGGATTTTGATTCGGGCATCCCCCAAATTTTAAAAAATTTTAAAACGCTGGATTTTATTTTTTTTGATGGGAACCATACACAGGAAGCTACAGAAAGCTACTTTCTTTTGTGTCTTAAAAAAGCTCACAACAATTCTATATTTATTTTTGATGACATCCACTGGTCGTCCAATATGGAAAAAGCATGGAATACGATAAAAAAACACGAAAAAGTAAGTGTGAGTATTGATCTTTTCCGGTTAGGCATACTTTTTTTTAAGCCGGAAATTACCAATGGTCATTATAAAATTAAGTTTTAATAAAAAAAGAATTGTTTTAATCTAAGAATGATTAAATTCGTAACACTTTTTTAATAAAATAAATCCGGTTATGGAAAAAATTATTGATATTAAAAAAATCATTAAATACTATCATGTTGGCACAGAGACCATAAAAGCATTACGTTCGGTTTCTGTTTCGATAAACCGTAACGAATATGTTGCGATCATGGGACCTTCAGGTTCTGGAAAATCAACCTTAATGAATATTTTAGGATGTTTAGATACACCAACAGGTGGAAAATATATTTTAAATGATAAAGACGTAAGCCATTTAAATGATGATGAGCTAGCAGAAATCAGAAATAAAGAAATTGGATTTGTATTTCAAACCTTTAATCTTTTACCCAGATATACTGCTTTAGAAAATGTAACACTTCCACTAATTTATGCTGGTAAAAATAAAGAAGAAAGATTGGCAAAAGCGGAGGAGACGCTCGTAAATGTTGGATTGCATGACCGAATAACTCATAAGCCCAATGAATTATCGGGAGGACAAAGACAAAGAGTTGCTGTAGCCAGAGCGTTAGTTAATAATCCATCTATTATTTTAGCTGATGAGCCAACAGGAAATCTTGACTCTAAAACATCTATGGATATTCTTAATCTCTTTGATCAGATTCATAAAATGGGCAATACTATTATTTTGGTTACCCACGAAGAGGATATTGCAAGGCATGCTCACCGGATTATAAGATTAAAAGATGGGCTGATCGAATCGGATGAGAGAAATTCTGAACCCTTTAGAACAAATTAAAAAATTTTTTATTAAACTAAACAAAACAGAAATCTTATCGTTTCTTCTAAAAAAAGGATGCTATGGACATGAAAATATATACGAAAACAGGCGATAAAGGAGAAACCTCGCTTATAGGAGGGACAAGAGTACCTAAATTCCACGATAGAATTGAAGCTTATGGTACGGTTGATGAGCTCATTTCATATATTGGACTCATCAGAGATCAAAAAATTGATGAACATTCGAGATTAACCTTAATTGAAATACAGGACCGGTTAATGACCTGTGCATCAATTCTAGCTACCGATTGCGAGAATTGTGATATTAAAATACCTGAAATCTATAATCAAGATATTGAAATGTTGGAGGAAGAGATTGATAAAATGGAAAAAGATTTACCTCCGCTTCGCTCATTTATTTTACCCGGGGGGCATACAACAGTTTCCTGTTGCCATATAACCAGAAATGTTTGTCGAAGAGCAGAAAGATTAGCCATTAAAGTACAAAATCAATTTAAACATAGCGAAAAAGTCATTCAATATCTAAATCGTTTATCCGATTATTTATTTGTTTTATCAAGAAAGTTCACTATCGACCTGTATGCCAAAGAGATACCGTGGAAACCAAGAGTATAGAAAAAAAATTTTGTTTTTCAATATTATTTTTATATTTGCACAAATTTATAGGGTACAATTAAAACGAATTATATATGTATTGGACATTAGAATTAGCATCAAAATTAGAAGATGCGCCATGGCCTGCGAGTAAGGAAGAATTAATCGATTATGCAATTCGTTCGGGAGCACCGTTGGAGGTTACTGAAAATCTTCAGGAAATTGAGGATGAGGGAGAAATTTATGAAAGTATTGAAGATATATGGCCTGATTACCCGAGTAAAGATGATTTCTTTTTTAACGAAGATGAATATTAACAAAAAATGGGAACTTTCGGGTTCCCATTAATTTTTTTCCCACAAAAAAATATCAAATTTTGATTTTGGCCTTAAATCTTCGAGCCAGTTAAAACCTTTCAACTTGTTTTCTTCCAACTCACCAGGTGGAAATAAAGTTCCTGTTGGTTGTTTAATCATATTAATACGACTTACCTGTCCGTTTTCTAAATAGATTGTTAAATCGCTGCTTTCGGCAAAATTTACACCAACAATTTTTTCTTTATCTTTCGTATAATATATCGATTGCCCATTTCCAAAAACATCTACCTTGTGAAGGTTGTTATTTCTAATATATCCTTTCATCTCTTTACCTCGAATCTGATTATATTTATCGATTTTTTCTTCTGAAATAATTAAGGAACTTCCTATCAAATGGAAATAATCAATTTTTTGATTTTTGGTATATACTTTTACTAAATCAGCAGTCATCTGGCTACCCTCGGCCCAAAGAATAGGTTCCAGAAACATTGTGGCCACAGAATCTTCAAAAGTATATACCAAAGAATCGCATCGAGCCTGAAAATTCTTTCTAAAAATCTGTACCTTATGAAATGCTCTTAAAATACGATATATACCTGAAGAATCGTAATCTGACCGTAAGGTATCGGCATGTAAAAATAAAGAGTCTGTTTGGTCGGTTACCTGAATAAGGATTGCACTATCGGTAACTAGAAACTTTTCCGGTTCGCGCAAATAGTAGGCATAATGGCCTTTTATTATCATATTTTCAGAGGTATCTATCATCTCAATATTATCGATAGCAATGCCTACACCAACGGAATCATCAAAAAATAAGCTATCGCCCATTAATATTTTTTCTTTATTTTGATACCGTGCATTTTGATTAAACTGAAATTGTTTCTCATTGATTTTATACCAACCATTTTCGGCATACAGATGATTATCCTCATTGTAAATGTTGGTTGATC
>CAZWPU010000022.1:0-9809 GCA_964635605.1 uncultured Bacteroidales bacterium
GAAAAGAAAGAATAATTTATTAATAACACTTCATTATTAAAAGGGCGTTTATCGCTCTTTTTTTGTATCCTAAATTGAAATATTAATAAAAAATTAACTTACTGGTTTAATATATATATTAAGAATTCACTAACTTTGACTTCTTTTTCGCAAAAAAAATATTAATTAAAAAATGATAAACTATGGGACAAATAGCAGGAATACATGCACGGCAAATATTGGATTCAAGAGGGAATCCGACAGTTGAAGTTGAGGTAGTAACTACCGATGGTTTTGTTGGACGAGCAGCAGTACCTTCTGGTGCCTCAACAGGTGTTCATGAAGCAGTTGAACTTCGTGATGGCGATAAATCAAAATTTCTAGGAAAAGGAGTGTTAAAAGCGGTTGAAAATGTAAATACAGTTATTAATGATGAGTTACAAGGATTTTATGTAGATGATCAAACAGCTATTGATAATGCTTTGATAAAACTAGATGGAACAGAAAATAAAGGAAATCTTGGAGCAAATGCAATGTTAGGCGTTTCGCTTGCAGTAGCAAGAGCCGCTGCAACAGAATATGGATTGCCACTGTATCGATATATTGGAGGAGTAAGTGCTAATACACTTCCTATTCCTATGATGAATATCCTCAATGGAGGACAACATGCCGATAACAAAATTGACATCCAGGAATTTATGATTATGCCTGTTGGTGCTAGCTCTTTTAGCGAAGCTTTAAGAATGGGAGCTGAAGTTTTTCATAACTTAAAAGCGGTGTTGAAAGCTAAAGGACAATCAACCAATGTTGGCGACGAAGGTGGTTTTGCACCTAATCTTTCCTCTAACGAAGAAGCTATTGAGGTTGTTTTAGAAGCTATTGAGAAAGCAGGTTATAAGCCTGGTGAAGATATTTTTATTGCTCTTGACCCTGCAGCATCTGAATTTTACGATAAAGATAAAAAAGTTTACCATTTTGAATCTACCAATGAAGATTTATCATCAGCTGATATGGTTAACTATTGGAAAACATGGGTTGAAAAATATCCAATTCTCTCGATCGAAGATGGTTTGGATGAAGATGACTGGGATGGATGGGCTGAATTAACAAAAGTAATTGGTGCTAAAGTACAAATTGTAGGTGATGATTTATTCGTAACCAATGTAAAAAGACTTTCACAAGGAATTGATAATAATGTTGCTAATTCTATTCTTATCAAGGTAAATCAAATTGGTACGTTAACCGAAACAATAAATGCGATCCGTTTAGCTACTGAAAACTCCTATACATCGGTAATTAGTCATCGATCTGGAGAAACAGAAGATACTACAATTGCGGATTTGGCTGTTGCGTTAAATACCGGATTAATTAAAACCGGTTCTGCTTCACGTTCCGATCGTATTGCTAAATATAATCAACTGTTAAGAATTGAAGAAGCCTTAGGAAACTCAGCAAGATATTTGGGAAAAGATTTTAAATTTTTAAAATAAAAATTTTTTTAATTTAATCGTAAAGGTTGGTTCCCGGATAGAGAACCAACCTTTTTTATTTTTGATAAATCGATAAACACTACAATTCTTTTTTGTATATTTCATTTTTTACTGATTTAAATTTTTACTATGTCATTTCATTCATTAAATCAATTTATAGAGCGATTAGAAGAAGACGACGAATTGGTAAGGGTTACCCAAAAGGTAAATCCTGCATTGGAAATTACAGAAATTACCGACCGTGTTTCAAAACAATCGGATGGAGGTAAAGCTTTGTTGTTCGAGAATACCGGAACAAGGTTCCCTATATTAATGAATGCAATGGGCTCTGAAAAAAGAATGGAATTAGCCCTGGGAGTAAATAATTTGGATGATATTGGCAAAGAGTTAGAACGTTTGTTTGTTGATTTTTCATCACCTAAAAATAGTATTATTGAAAAATTGAAAATGCTTCCTAAGTTATCGGGTATTGCCTCATGGATGCCTAAGTTAGTTAAAGGTAAAGGGAAATGTCAGGAAATTATTCATTATGATCCGGATTTATCTATTCTTCCAGTATTAAAATGTTGGCCCGAGGATGGAGGGCCGTTTGTTACTTTGCCAATGGTTATTACTAAAGATCCGGTTACGGAGACTAGAAATGTGGGAATGTACAGAATGCAGATTTTTGAGAAGAACCTTACCGGAATGCACTGGCATAAGCATAAAGTGGGAGCGAGACATTTTGCTGAATACAAACGGTTAGGGAGAAAAATGTCTGTTGCTGTTGCGCTTGGCGGCGATCCTGTTTATACATATTCTGCTACGGCTCCTGTCCCGGATAATATTGATGAGTATATACTCGCAGGGTTCTTACGAAAGAAAAGCGTTGAAATGGTTAAATGTATTACACAGGATATTGAAGTTCCCAAAGATGCTGATATTATTATTGAAGGCTATATTGATCCTGAAGAAGAGTTTATTTGGGAAGGTCCTTTTGGCGATCATACGGGTTTTTATTCTTTGGCCGATTGGTATCCAACGTTTCATGTTACTTGTATTACTCACCGTAAAGATGCTGTTTATCCGGCAACGATTGTGGGTGTACCGCCAATGGAAGATGCCTGGATTGGAAAAGCTACAGAACGAATTTTTCTTACCCCGATAAAAATGGCTATTTTACCCGAAGTTATTGATTACGATCTTCCCTTTGCAGGTGTTGCTCATAATATAGCAATTATTAAAATAAATAAGACCTATCCCGGGCAGGCGCTTAAGGTAATGAACGCTTTATGGGGCGCCGGACAGATGATGTTTAATAAGATAATGATTGTTGTAGATCAAAACGTTGATATTCATCAATATCACCAACTAATAGATATTGTAATAGATCATATTAATCCATCTGCTGATTTCCATTTTATGCAAGGCCCGCTGGATATTTTAGATCATTCTTCTTCAAAAATGGCATTTGGCAGCAAAATGGGAATTGATGCAACTACGAAATTTGATGAGGAGTTGGCTGATATTATAGCAAACAATGATAATGATTCATTCAATATTGAAGCTATTAAAGATGAATTTATCGAAATTGTTCATGCGAATTTATTTACAGCTACAAAGTTTGGTGTTTTAATCCTGTCGGTTAAAAAGAAAGATAGAACCCATATTGAAAACCTGGTTAAAAAATTATTTCATAGCGAGGAATTTAAACAGATTAAAATATGTGTTTTAGTAGATGATGTTGTAGATGTGTCCGATTGGAACTTGATATTATGGATTGCCTCAGGGAATATCGATCCTAAAAGAGATTCAATTATTTTATCAAAGCAAAATAATACTCATTCGTGTATTTTTATTGATGCAACAAGAAAAAGAAAAGGGAAAGATAATTTTAAAAGAGACTGGCCAAATATTGTTAGTTCAAGTTTGGATACGATAAAAATGGTTGACGAAAAATGGAATAAATATAATATTGGCAAATTTATACCATCTCCTTCGTTAAAATATCAGAAAATGTTATACAGTGGAGGAGCAATAGCTGGAGAATAAACTATAAGCAAATTTAAACTAAACATAAACCTTTGCTTTATACCGAATATATATTAAATTAGCAATATATAAATGAAGCTTATTAAATACATATTGCTTTCCTTAATTATAGGGTTTCCCCCATTTTTTTATCCTGGAACTATTTATGGACAGCTCCTAAATGTAAAACATTTTACCATTGAAGATGGCATGTCACAAACAAGTGTTCAGTGCCTTATGCAAGATCAGAAGGGTTTTTTATGGATTGGAACTCAAGATGGTTTAAATAAATATAACGGATATTCATTTCTTCGCTTTAAAAACGATCCTTCCGATACAACCACGATTTCAAATAATTATATTCATTGTATTTATGAAGATAACGAAAATAATATTTGGGTAGGAACCAATTACGGACTTAATAAATTTGATGCAGAAAAGCAGATATTTATTAGATATTTAAGAGATGATGCTGATCCTAACACCATACCAGAAGATGAAGTTTACTCTATATATCAGGATAAAAAAGGTTTTATTTGGCTCAAAACGGAAAGATTCTTAAGTCGCTTAAATCCCAGAAACGGAAAAATCAGGCATTACGAACATTTTAATGATATATTTAGTTTTATTTCGGTAAATGCTAAATTTTCAATCTTTGAAGATCATAAAAATCAACTATGGGTAGGAACCAAAGATGGGTTAAATTATTTTGATCGAGAGCTTGAAATATTTAAACGTTATAATCATGACCCTAACAATAAAAAATCATTAAGTAACAACCGGATAAAAGTTATTTTTGAAGATAGTAAGCATAATTTATGGATTGGGACAAAGAATGGACTTAACCGGTTTAATTGGGATAATGAAAATTTCACCCGCTTTTTTAATTATTCCAATAAAACGAATAGCTTAAGTAATAATGTTATCAGTGATATTTTTGAAGATTCTGAAGGAAACTTGTGGATTGCTACAGATGATGGGTTAAGTAGATTTAACCGGGAAACAAATCAATTTAATGTTTATAGCGAGTTTAAATTTGATAATAATATAATCCTTACAACGTCCATTACATCGATTATTGAAGATAGAACCGGAATTTTGTGGGTGGGTACATTGCAAGGGTTGATTAAAATAGAAAAAGGAAAGAAAAAGTTTAATCTTTATGCAAAAAATGAAAAAGGAGAATCCTTATTTTCAAATAATTACATAGCATCCATTTTTACAGAAAATGATAGTATCATTTGGGTAGGAACATGGGGAACAGGATTCCATATTTTTAATCGTAAATCAAAAGAAGTAAACCGGTATTTTACAGGAAATAGTGATTTGAAAAACGATTTTGTACACAAAATTTTCAAAAGTAGTAATGGTGATTATTGGTTAGGTACACAGGATGGAATTAGTTTCTTTGATCAAGAACATAAAACATTTTCGGGGTTTGAGAATAAAGAAATTATCCAGATGTTAAACAAAAACAGGATATATGATATTGTCGAATCCGATTTTGCCAATTATTGGATTGCGACAAAATATGGGTTACTTAATATCAAAAATGATTCTCTCGTTAAAAGTTATATTGCTACAGAAGAAAATGAAACTACAATAAGTTCCAATCTTGTATATGACCTTTTACTCGATTCCAAAAATAATCTTTGGATTGCTACCGATTACGGATTAAATAAGCTCAATTTATCATCAGGAAATATTATTCAATATTTTAAAACCAACGCTCAATGCAATGATTGTTTAAGTTCAAATGAAATTCTATGCTTATATGAGGATACTGCAAATCAAGTTTTGTGGTTGGGTACAGTTGCAGGATTAAATAAAATGGATGTAAAGACGGAACAATTTACAGTTTATACAGAAAAAGACGGCCTTCCAAATAATCTAATCTATTCTATTTTAGCCGATGATGATGGGAGTTTATGGATGAGTACTAATCGTGGATTATCTAAATTTAACCCTGAGGATAAGTCTTTTAGTAATTTTGGAGTTTCAGATGGGATACAAGATTCTGAATTTAATCATGGTGCTTGTTTTAAATCATCGTCAAAGGAAATGTTTTTTGGAGGAATTGCCGGATTTAACTCTTTTTATCCGGATTCAATTCAACTAAACGAGACTATTCCTAACATTGCTATTACTTCTATTGAGCTATTCGCAAATGATAAACTACAACAAATAACCATTGGGAAAAATAAACATATCAGGATTCCTTATAAAAACAATTTAATTACCATAGAGTCTGCTGCACTTGATTTTACAAATCCTGAAAAGAATTACTATGCCTATAAGATGGAAGGGATTGAGGAGGAATGGATGAATCTAGGCAATAGGAGGTATGCTACATTTTCAAATTTGTCGCCTGGCGTATATACGTTTAGGGTAAAAGGAGCGAATAGCGATAATGTGTGGAATGAAGAAGGGGCAACATTAGAGATTGAAGTTTTAACGCCATTTTGGAGAACAAAGCTGGCCTTTGCATTTTATATTTTATTAATTCTTTTTTCAATATACTGGATTTTTCAATATAGAACGAAAACATTACGAAAGTCAAATCAGGAGTTAAAAGAAAAAGAATTAATTGCTCGACAAGTTTCCAAACAAAAAGAGGAGCTTAGCATTAAAAATAAAAATATTACCGACAGCATTGTTTATGCAAAAAGAATTCAAGAAGCGCTAATGCCCTCCTTAAGATATTTTAAATCCTTACTCCCGTCAACATTTATATTGTATAAACCTAAAGATATTGTTAGTGGTGATTTTTATTGGATAAATATTAAAGATGATAAAATATTTATTGCAGTTGTAGATTGCACCGGACATGGTGTTCCTGGTGCGTTTATGTCGATCATTGGCTTTGAACTTCTACGAAATATAACTGACGACCAGAAGATTGATGAAGCGGATAAGATTTTGGAGGAGTTAAATAGAGGGGTATCTATTACTTTTGGAAAAGAATCTGAAAATGTTCGATTAAAAGACGGGATGGATATTGCTCTTTGTGTTATTGATAAGAAAAAAGCTGAGATAGAATTTGCAGGTGCTTTTCGTCCTTTATATTTTGTACGTGATAATAAAATTGAAGAAATTCGGGGCGATAGATTTTCGGTAGGATTACTTGAAGATGGGAATAGTGAACAAATAAATAAGACAGTGATAAAATTGAAAAAAGATGATATTTTTTATCTTTTCTCTGACGGATATGCAGACCAATTTGGCGGACCTGAAGGGAAAAAATTTAAATACCGTCGGTTCAGGCACCTGCTGCTTACGATTCATAAATTACCACCCGAACAGCAATTAGCCTACCTTAATAAAAGTTTTGAAGACTGGAAAGGTGAACAAGAACAGGTAGACGATGTGTTAATCGTGGGAATTAAACCTGAATTAGAGTAAAAATAGTTCCACTATATATTAAGAGCTTAAAAATTAATCTAGATGTTGTTCAATTTTTTTGATTAATGTATCAATCTGAAAAGGTTTGCTTATGTAATCGTCCATACCTGCAACAAGACATTCTTCTTTATCTCCTAAGAGTGCATTAGCGGTAATAGCAATAATTGGTGTGTGTGTATTGCTGCTTTTTTCGATATTTCTTATTTTTTTGGTCGTAACAATTCCATTCATGATGGGCATTTGAATATCCATTAAGATAACGTCGTACTTAATCGAGCCAAATTTATCAAGGGCTTCTTTTCCATTGTTAGCCACATCCACATTTTTAACCGCTTTTTTTAAGCTTAGCAATACAATTTTTTGATTAATAAGGTTGTCTTCAACCAATAAAACATTAGCATCAGAAAGCTTTATTGAGGTATTTGATTTAATTTCAGGAATTGCAGATTCTTCTTTCGTTTTTGTTTCTTCAGAAAACAAACTGCCTTTTGTAAATTGAATAATAAATTCGAACTTAAATAGGTCAGACGTAACATCTATATCAATGATTCCACCTATTGAGTCTATAATTCGATTGGCAATATTTAAATCGAGTAATTTTATTAAGGCTTCGTTTCGATCTTCTTTCGATTTTACAATATTTTGAATTTTGGTTATCTCTGGTATATGCACAAAATCGTGCGTGGATATTTTGAATACAATATCTATTGTATTATTTTGTTCGTTTTGGCTATTAATGTCTATTTGTATCGTTTTCTTACCACTTTTTGCATTTTTTAAGATATTATCAATAAGGTTAAGAAAGATCTGTTTAATTTTTACCGGATCTCCATACAATTGATAATTTAATTCATTAGAAATATTTACCGGAAACGAGATGTCATTATTGTTAACATCGGCAAATAAATTAATGGTATTTGTAATAGTAGTTTCAAGGTTAAAATATTGCTTATAGTCCTTACTTTGGAGAATATCTACATTCGATAACTCAGCAATGTTATTAACTACATTAACTAGATTATTTGTCGAGGCCTGAATGGTATCTATTAAGTCGTGTTGCTTCTCATCAAGATTAGAATTGTTAACAATATTTGTTACTACTACAATATTATTTAAGGGTGTTCTTATCTGGTGTGAGATTTTTGAAATAAAATCTTCTTTGGCTAAAGTTTCTTTTTGAGCTTCCTTTTTTGCTGTGATTAATTTATTTTGTTTTTGCTCTAAAAGCTTTAAATAGATATTTATAAAAATTAAAGAACCGATAAAAATTAATGCATAAAGAATAATATTAGATACTGAAAAATCGAAGATTGTTTCAAAAAAATACGGCATAATTAATCCAATAATACTTAGAGGGGAAAAGATAAGCGATGCTTTTGTTCCTTTTTTGCTGCCTAATAAAGCAACGATTAATAAAGGATAAAATCCAAAAACCAGAATTCCCTGATTATAAATATGCCCAGCAAATATAAGCCATAGGAAGAAAGTAGATAATATTAAGGTATAAATGTTTAAAGCTGATTTTAGATTTACTTTTGCCTTAAACCAAAAGTGGTTAATTATTAGAATAGTAAGCACCGAAACGGTAATAAAGAAATTAAGATAACTAGCGCCTATTATGTTTATAATGCTAAAAATTACTAATAAAAGAATAGTTATTGCACTATAATAGTTAAATATAGTTGCCGTATGGAAGTTGTCATTTTCAGGATCTAATTTGTCAGAATTGACACTAAAAATTTTTATAAGTTTCTCTATTCCTTTCATGAAATTTTACTCTTTAAGAAATCAACACAATATACAAAATTTGTATTTGCTTTTGTAAATTTACTAAATATAACCCATAAATTTTTATAGTTAAAAAAAAATATATATTTTTTGACAAATTCCATGTAATGTACGATTAATAAATGTATTTATACTTTTAAGGTTTTTATTAATAGGTAGGATAGTATAATTCTAAAATCTTATGTAAATTTCGGTGTGAAATTTGTTAATTTATTGAGAGCTTGATTTTATAAAATATTATTAATTATTATCTTGTAAAAAAATAAATCATGAAGAAATTAGTATTTGCATTATTATTAGGAGCATTTTCATTAAACGTGAGTGCACAAGACTATTTACCTACCGAAGCAGATTTAAATCAATTTTTAAACTCTAAATTGTATGTAGTATTGGAAACAAATCCGATTGCTGCGTATAATTTTAAGATTCAGCAAGCAGTAAAAGAAACATGGAATTTAACCGATTATGAATTTATCTCTTTTAAACAATTCGAGGAGATGTTTAATGATCCGGATAAATCATTTTTAATGATGACTCAGGTTTTATTTGAGAATGATAAAACAAAGGTCCGATACAACTTTTTAAATCTTTTTATCGCGAAAAAAGGAATTGATGATTTTAATGATTTGCCCGATATTGCATCTATACCTTTATCATATACTATGGTAGATGAAGAGTATTGGGTTTATAAACTGGAATCGTTGGTTCGTTTTTTACAAACCCATGTCATGAATATGAAAAACGACCCAAGCATTATTAAGAAAAATATTTTTCAGCATTATAACGATAATATGAAAGATATTAAACAAAAAACCCTGTATCTGATAAAGGACGAAGTTTCGCCCGAAATAAATACTGAAGCTAAGTTGAAAAAAGTATATCCTTATAAATTTAAGTTTGTAACGCGAGAGGAAATAGAAGAAGCGATCCAAAACCGCGATCCGAATGTGGTATATTTACATAAGGTTGGCCCACAAGGAACAAGGTTGCGTGCACGATGTTATAAAATAATTATTGGTGCTAAAGATGCTAACTTCTATTATTTTGATTACCACTGGGTTGAACGAACAAAAAATTTCGATGGTATTTTAAAAAAAGATTTTAAAAAATTGGCAAAAGGGCGAAGTTCGATTTTTTAAA
>CAZWPU010000022.1:9909-15703 GCA_964635605.1 uncultured Bacteroidales bacterium
ATTTTAAAAAAAGATTTTAAAAAATTGGCAAAAGGGCGAAGTTCGATTTTTTAAAACAATATAATACTACCGTATAATTATTTAAGTCCTGTAGAAATTAAATATTTCTGCAGGGTTTATTTTTTTATTACGACAATAAACCTTCTACTAATTCGAACAATTATTTTATTCATAATTGCTTTTGTAGCTGTTTATTTTAAACCATTGTTTCTATTGATTCATTTTATAACCCTTTATTTTTATTCTATATTTGCAACATAAAAATTATTATAAAATGATTATGGCTGGACAAAAACCCTCAATACCAAAAGGGACACGCGATTTTTTGCCTGTTGAAATGGTAAAACGAAATTTTATTTTTGATACCATAAAAACAGTATTTAAGCAATATGGATACTTGCCCATTGAAACTCCTGCAATGGAGAACTTATCGAGCCTTTTGGGAAAGTATGGTGATGAAGGAGATAAATTACTGTTTAAAATTTTAAACTCGGGAGATTTCTTGAAAAAGGTTAAATCCGATTTAACCCATCCTGAGTTAAATAAATTAGCACTAGAAATTTGTGAAAAAGGATTACGTTATGATTTAACCGTTCCCTTTGCCCGGTTTGTAGTTCAGCATTTGAATGATATTACTTTCCCTTTTAAACGGTACCAGATTCAACCGGTATGGCGTGCCGATAGGCCGCAAAAAGGACGTTACCGCGAATTTTACCAGTGCGATGTAGATGTAATAGGCAGTAACTCCTTATTAAATGAGGCTGAACTAATTCAAATTATTGATAAAGTTTTTCAAAAATTAAATATTAATACGGTTATTAAACTAAATAATCGTAAAATATTATTAGGTATTGCTGAAAGTATTGATGCAGAAGATAAATTTACTGCTTTTACCGTTGCCCTGGATAAATTAGATAAAATTGGTAAAGATGGTGTAAAAAATGAATTACGTGAAATTGGTTTTTCTAGCCATCAAGTTGAAAAAGTTTTTGAAATAATAAATGTTTTTGATAAAGATAACCAACAAAAAATTGATTTTCTTAAATCAATGCTAAAAGAATCGGATATTGGACTGAAAGGAACTGAAGAAATTGAAACTGTTTTAAATTATTTTGATTTTTTACCTCTTAATACAACTCTTGAGTTGGATCTTACCTTGGCACGCGGATTAAATTATTATACCGGAGCTATTATTGAAGTTAAAGCCCTTGATGTAGAAATGGGCAGTATTTGTGGAGGTGGTCGTTACGATGATTTAACCGGTGTTTTTGGTTTAAAAGATGTTTCCGGTGTAGGGGTATCATTTGGGGCCGACCGTATTTATGATGTGATACAGCATTTGCAAGTTTTTCCCGAAGAAATTGTTTCTTCTACAAAAGTAATGTTTGTTAACTTTGGGGAGAAGGAAGAAAGATATTGTTTGCCTCTGCTTCAAAAATTGCACGATAAAAGCATTAGTGCTGAGATGTTTCCTGAATCAGCAAAAATGAAAAAACAAATGACCTATGCCAATAATAAGAATATACCTTATGTAATATTGGTGGGTGAAAATGAAATGAACAAAAATTTTTTATCGCTAAAAAATATGATTAGTGGCGAACAAACCGAGATGTCTTTTGATATGTTATTGCAAACATTACAGAATATATGATAAGTCATATAAAGCAATGTGTTTATATAGCAGGAGACAAACGGCCTGTTATTGTTTTGGGAAAAGATATTCGTTTTCCATGAATAAATATAACTATTAAACGTTTTTTAAGATTTTAATTTATTCAAAACTAAATTTAATAGCATGGAAAATATACACTATATATCAAATAAACAATTAACATTCGACACCATTCATCATATTATAAAAGAAGGATATAAACTTGCTTTATCCGACGAATCAAAGAATCAAATCAAGAAATGCCGTGATTATTTAGATCAGAAGATGAGTAACCAAAACGAACCAATTTATGGTATTAACACAGGTTTTGGAGCCTTATATAATAAACGTATTTCGAAAGAGGATTTAGGAAATTTGCAGAAGAATCTGGTAATGTCACATGCTTGTGGAACCGGCGACGAAATTCCATCCGAAATCGTTAAGCTAATGATTTTATTAAAAATTCAGTCGCTTTCTTATGGTCATTCGGGAATTCAACTGGAAACGGTTGAGCGGTTAATTGATTTTTTTAATCATGATATATTGCCGGTTGTTTATCAGTATGGTTCATTAGGGGCATCCGGAGATTTAGCTCCTTTAGCTCATTTGTGTTTACCATTGCTGGGGATGGGAGAGGTGAATTTTAACGGAAAAAGAATTTCTGGTTCGGAATTGTTGAAGGAAATGAATTGGAAGCCCATTAATTTAAAATCGAAAGAAGGATTAGCCCTTTTAAATGGCACTCAATTTATGGGTGCTTATGGTGTAAGTTTGATTTTAAAAGTTAGGAAACTATCCCAGCTAGCCGATGTTATTGGAGCTGTTTCGTTAGATGCTTTTGATGGTAGAATTGAGCCTTTTTATGATTCGGTTCACCAGGTTAGGCATCATGCCGGACAAATTGAAACAGCACGTATTTTTCGATATTTGTTGGAAGGAAGTGAGTTAATTAATCGTCCAAAAGTTCATGTTCAAGATCCCTATTCGTTTCGTTGTATTCCCCAAGTGCATGGGGCATCAAAAGATTCAATTCAATATGTCTCCAGCGTTTTTAGTAATGAAATGAATGCTGTAACCGACAATCCAACTATTTTTCCTGATGAAGATTTGATTATCTCCGCGGGTAATTTTCACGGTCAGCCCTTAGCGTTAGCGCTTGATAATTTATGTATTGCAATGGCCGAGTTGGGTAGTATTTCAGAACGAAGAACATATCAGTTGTTGGCGGGTAAACGCGGATTACCTTCCTTTTTAGTAGCTAACCCCGGGTTGAACAGTGGTTTTATGATTCCGCAATATACTGCTGCTTCCTTAGTAAGTAGCAACAAACAACTGTCTACACCTGCCTCAGTGGATACCATTGAGTCTTCGCAAGGACAGGAAGATCATGTTAGTATGGGTGCTAATGCCGCTACAAAAGCGTATAAAGTAGCTCAAAATTTAGAGCGAATTTTAGCTATTGAGTTATTTAATGCAGCACAGGCACTAGAATTTCAGCGTCCGGCAAAATCATCGCCATTTATTGAAAAGTTTGTAGCCGATTATCGTAAAAAGGTTAAATTTATCGATCATGATAAAACGATGTATGATGATATTGCACGTTCAGTTGATTATCTTAGAGAAGTTGAATCGGAACTTCACTAAAAATAGATATTATTTAAAAAATGCCCCGTTTTGTTACTTGAACAAACGGGGCATAAATAATTATGAGAAAAAATCTCAGGCACTTTTTTCAAAGTGCAAAAATCAACTATTCATCTTTATCACTTCCACGAATTTTATTTAATAAATATGCTTTAAATTCATAATCGGCCAGGTAGATTTTCATTACTTTTTTGATGGGTAAAATCTCCTTGAATTTTTCATGATACTCATCCAGTAATTCAGCCAATTGCATCTCGTAATTAATATAGCTATCGGCATATTGGAACATCTTTTTTTCAGACATATTTCCGCTATTGTTAGCAAAGTATGTCATTGTTTCTTTGCGATCTGCAATAATATTGTTTTTTCTTTCCCAATAGCTATTATAGATGGGCCAGAATTTTTCTGCTTCTTCGGGTGTTAGGCCAATTTTATCTGTAAAGAAAGCAATCTTTTGTGATTTTATTTGTTGCTCTTTACTAACTTTATTGGACTCCTGTGCATTTGACTGTAATCCGGAGATTACAAACGACAAGACTAATATGAAAGTAGTAAAAATTTTCATTTTATAAGTTTTTTATAATTCATCAATTAATGTTCCATAGTCAATGCCTTCATCCATAAGGTAGTGGATGTATTCGTCTGTTTCTTCATTTTTTTGTTCAGAAGATTTTTTTTCTTCTTCAAGCAAAATGTCAATAAATTGTTGTTCAGAATATTCAGAAGCATCTACTTCAATAATCCGCGTATATACTTCGTTTGTAGCTGGTGAGTTAACTCGGTTTGACATAATGGCATCGATAGCAGTTATGGCAATAAATGCAAATCCTGCAATCATAAAAGCCAATGCTAATTGTGGTTTTACAACATGGAAAAATTGTGCAATCCTGTTGGATTGTTTTGTTTCCGAAACAATCTTTTCCTGTATCCTCGAAGGAAAATCCTCAAAATATCCTTCAGGAACAGAAAATGGATTCTTATTTGCTCCTTGTAAATTATTAAATTTTAAATTTGATTCATTTTTCATTTTTATATTCCCCAAATTTATTCCCTTGTTTTTTTGACACTTATAAAATACAAAAGTTTAATCTTCTTTAAAATAATTTTCTATCTTTTTCACTGCATGATGGTATGAGGCTTTTAGGGCTCCTACTGAAGTATTTAAAACTTCAGACATATCATCGTATTTCATCTCTTCAAAATATTTCATATTGAATACGATCCGTTGTTTTTCCGGTAATTTTAAAATAGCTTTTTGTAATTTAAGCTGTATCTCCGTTCCATTAAAATACTCGTCACTTTGAAAAGTTTCTTTTAACTGGTTTTCGTAATCAACAATGGGTAATAAATATTTTGTTTTCTTTTGTTTAAGAAAAGTTAATGATTCATTTGTGGCTATACGGTATAACCAGGTATATAATTTTGAATCTTCTCTAAAACCATCAAGCCCTTTCCAAACTTTTATAAATGTATTTTGTAAAATATCGTCTGTATCATCGTGTTTTATTACAATTTTTCGTATATGCCAATAAAGTTTTTCCTGATATTTTCTAACAATCAGGTTAAAAGCATAGTTTCTCTTTTCTACATTTTTAAAGAGAGCTAATAATTCTTTATCACTATAATCAGGCATAAACGGATTAAGAAAAGGGTAATTTAAAAAATTAAATTATTTTCTTTTTAAAACTGTTTCAACTGCTTTAACAATATTCGATGAATCAATGCCATATTTTTTCATTAAATCTTCGGGTTTGCCGCTTTCTCCAAATTGATCATTAACAGCAACCATTTCTAATGGAGTGGGCATTTTTCTGCTTAGTAGTTGGGCAATTGAATCTCCTAATCCGCCATTCATTAAATGTTCTTCAGCTGTAACCACAGCTTTGGTTTTGGAAACAGAGGTTAAAACAGCCTCATCATCTAATGGTTTGATGGTATGTATATTGATTATTTCTGTTGAGATTCCTTGTTGTTCCAACACCTGAGCTGCTTCAATAGATTTCCAAACCAAATGGCCGGTAGCAAAAATAGAAACATCGGTCCCTTCGTTTAGTTGAAGAGCTTTCCCTATTTCAAATGATTGATTTTCGGGGGTGAAATTAGGTACTTTTGGGCGACCAAAACGGAGATAAACAGGGCCTTCATAATTTGCAATTGCAATAGTAGCTGCTTTAGTCTGGTTAAAGTCACAAGGATTAATAACAGTCATTCCCGGAAGCATTTTCATCAATCCAATATCTTCCATAATTTGGTGTGTAGCTCCATCTTCACCTAAGGTTATCCCTGCATGTGAGGCACAAATTTTCACATTTTTGCCTGAGTAAGCAATTGATTGTCTTACCTGGTCGTATACTCTTCCGGTAGCAAAATTAGCAAAAGTACCGGCAAAAGGGATTTTTCCACCGACAGTAAGCCCGGCAGCAACACCCATCATATTTGCTTCAGCAATGCCACATTGAAAAAATCTTTCAGGAAATTCTTCAGCAAACTGGTTCATCT
>CAZWPU010000023.1:0-15677 GCA_964635605.1 uncultured Bacteroidales bacterium
GAGCGGCTTGGCGGATTATTAGACAACTATACTAGTCGCTAATTGGAACTAATATTTTCACCGGCTGGAAGCCGATGATCCAACGATATTAAGTACAGTAGACAAAGCTATCTATAATTCTAATTATACTTATGATCCTTTAAATAATTTTGCACATAATCCTTTACTCCTTCTTCCAGCGTTGTAAAAAAATTATCATAACCAATTGACCTAAGTTTGTCCATATTTGCTTCGGTAAAATACTGGTATTTGTCGCGGATATCTTCGGGCGTATCTATAAATTCAATATTTTCTTTAACGTCCATGGCTTTAAATGTATTTTTGGTCAGGTCGAGAAAAGAACGTGCTTTGCCAGTTCCCAGGTTATAAATTCCTGAATCTTGACGATGATTCATTAAGAAATAGATAACATCCACCACATCTTTAACATAGATAAAATCACGAAGCTGTTCACCATCTTTAAAATCGGGTCGGTGCGACCGGAAGAGTTTCATTTTCCCTGTGTCAGAAATTTGATTATACGCATGAAAAATTACCGATGCCATGCGCCCTTTATGGTACTCATTGGGCCCATAAACATTGAAAAATTTTAGCCCTGCCCAGAAGTAAGGTTTATGTTCCTGCTGTAAAGCCCATTTATCAAACTCATTTTTTGATTCTCCGTATGGGTTTAGTGGTTTCAACTTCTCAATCACCTCATGGTTATCATCATAGCCATGCTCTCCCCCTCCGTATGTTGCCGCGGACGAGGCATAAATCAATGGCAAACCATATTCAACACATTTATTCCATACCCGCTGGGTATAACCAATATTTAATTTTTCAAAAACGGATTGATCAAATTCAGCAGTATCGGTTCGTGCACCAATATGTAAAATAATTTGCACCCATTTATGGTTAGCATCCAGCCATTCCATTAAATCGTCACGATGTACTTTTTGTGAAAATTCTTTTCCTTGAAAATTCTTATTTTTCTCTTCATGCGAAAAATCATCGACTAAAACAATATCTTTAAATCCCTCGTCATTTAATTTACGTACTAAATTACTGCCAATAAATCCTGCGGCTCCTGTAACTACTATCATAATATTCTTTCTTATTTTTGAATTTGCTAAGTTAAAAATATTTGTTGATTCATTTTGGGAATAATCCCCAAAGATGATGCTTTTTCATATAAGTTTTTAACGGCTTCTTTCCCATCATGACCCAAATCGAGCGTATAATTATTTACATACAATTCAATATGCTTGAACATTACTTCCTCATCCATTTCCTGAGCATGTTTTTTTATATAAGGGTATGCCGATTTCGGATTTTCAAAAGCATACTCAACACTTTTCCGTAAAATACGGTTAATTTTTAACTGAAGTTCATTATCCATGTCCCGTTTTATGGCTATGCCACCCAAAGGGATGGGCAGGTTCATCTCTTTCTCCCAGTACTCACCTAAATCAATAATTTTTTGTAACCCTTTTTTCTCATAGGTAAACCTGTTCTCGTGAATAATAAGCCCCGCATCTGCTTCTCCGCTCAAAACAACTTCCTCAATATCCGAAAAAAGATATGCTTTCTTATTCTTTGCATCCGGAAATGCTATACTTAACAATAAATTAGCGGTAGTATTTATGCCGGGGATGGCAATTTTTACATCATTCACCTCATCGGGATAAATTTTATGCTTGCTGATTAATAGCGGGCCGTTATTTTTTCCTAAAGCGCTTCCTGCATCTAACAAACAATAATTGTCGGCAATCTTTGCATAAGCATGATAACTTACTTTGGAAACATCCAGCAATTGACGGGCTGCTTTTTTGTTCAGCTCTTCTACATCAGCCAATAAAATATCAAAATCAAGCCCCTCGGTATCCACTTTATGATGAACCATGGCATCGAAAATAAACGTATCGTTGGGGCAGGGGGAATAGCCGAGCGTTATCGTTTCCATCGTTTATCAAACATTTTATTTATAAACATTTATTATCTCAAAAAGTTTATGGTTGAGATTTTTTATAGCTAACGGGATATCCCAATTCTGGGTATTACGCTCTTCCACAAAATTAGAAATCGACCGGATAGCCATAAATTTTTTTTTCTCTTTTAAACAAACATAAAAAAAGGCTGCACCTTCCATTGTTTCAATGTCAGCAGAAAATTTTTGTTTTATTTTTTCAATCGATTCTTTGTTGCCATGGGTTATATCAGAGGTTATTGCTTTTACTTTTTGCAATGAGTGAAAAAAATTTTGATTGAATTGATTCGGATTCTCAAGCTGCCCGTTTTTAAACGGAAAATCGTTGGAATCCAGAAAATTTTTATCAAACAAAGTATAAAAATTCTTACCATCCTCAATACCCAACCCGGCAAACTCATCTTTTTCAACCCAAACCACATCTCCAATTTTTACATCAGGGTTTAAGCTACCGGCAATGCCTGCATTAATAACTAAATCATATTTTTTTGCTTGTAGTTGTTGGCTCAAGGCATAGGTTATAAAAGTGCAACCCACCCCGGTAATTAAATAATCAACTGTCAAATCTTTCACCGCAGTATATTTCATCATACAAGCATTTGACACATTGATTTTTAAATCTTTTTTTAAAGGAAGAATTTCCTTTTCTGTTGCTGAAACAATTAAAATCTTCACGGTATTTTGTACTTTTGGAAACTCAAAGATATTGTTTTTGTGGTAAAATTATTGTTATTTTAAGGGAACAACAATTTATTTGAAATAAAAACAATATAAAATGACGTATTATGATGTACTTAACCCGACGAGAAAGATTTTGTGCTGCACACCGGTTATTCCGTAAAGAGTGGGATGATGCAAAAAACCTTGAAGTTTTCGGACAGTGTTCACATAAAAACTGGCATGGACATAATTACATTCTTTATGTTACAGTAAAAGGCGAATTAAATCCTGAAACCGGATTTGTGGTTAACATTAAACAATTAAGTACCATCATAAAAGAAAGGGTCATCGAAAAACTTGACCATAGAAACATTAATATAGATGTAGATTTTATGCAGGAAAAAATTGCTTCGACCGAAAATTTAGCCATTGGGATATGGGAACAATTAAAACCCGCGATTGAAGCATTGGGTATTGAACTACATTGTGTGAAGATACAGGAAACCGAAAACAATTTTGTCGA
The DNA here is from genome assembly GCA_964635605.1 of uncultured Bacteroidales bacterium. GTDB lineage: Bacteria > Bacteroidota > Bacteroidia > Bacteroidales > UBA12077 > UBA12077. The sequence goes on from CAZWPU010000023.1 coordinate 3,153, forward strand.
ATATTTTGGAAATTAAAAACAAATCATGGAAATAGTTAATAATGGAGTAAAAACATTTGAAGATAGCGGTTACGCACGTATTGACAAATGGAACGAAGAAAAAACAGAAAAACTGGCTAACCATTACAAAGCCATTCTTGACTTAATAGGAGAAGATACCAATCGCGAAGGATTACTGGATACCCCTCTCCGTGTTGCCAAAGCCATTCAATTTTTAACCAAGGGCTATAATATTGAACCGAAAGATATTTTAAAATCGGCCATTTTCAAGGAAGATTACAAGCAAATGGTTATTGTTAAAGATATTGAAATCTATTCCATGTGCGAACATCATATGATTCCTTTTTATGGTAAAGCACATGTGGCTTATATCCCGAATGAATATATCACCGGATTAAGTAAAATTGCCCATGTAGTTGAAGCATATTCCCGTCGGTTGCAGGTTCAGGAACGTTTAACCATGCAAATCAGAGACTGTATACAGGAAACATTAAATCCTATGGGCGTTGCAGTAGTTATTGAAGCAGCACATATGTGCATGCAAATGCGCGGGGTTCAAAAGCAAAATTCGGTAACAACTACATCGGCATTTACAGGAGCATTCTTAAGGGATACCAAAACCCGCGAAGAGTTTATACACCTTATTGGTTCGAAATTACATTAATCATCTCGTAGAAAAATAAATCTCTAAAGATCCTAATCATAGACAAATATTGCCTTTTGGTTAGGATTTTTATATTTTTGTCGACTATATTTTAGGAATAAAAATTAAACGTTAAATATTAACTAAAATTAATGATATGAAAGCATATGTATTCCCAGGCCAGGGAGCACAATTTGTTGGAATGGGTAAGGATTTATATGAAAATTACCCGGTAGCCAAAAAATTATTCGAGAAAGCCAACGAAATTTTAGGTTTTCGGATTACTGATTTGATGTTCGAGGGAACAGAAGATGACCTGAAACAAACCAGGGTAACGCAACCGGCTATCTTTTTACATTCGGTAATTTTAGCCAAAACACTGGAAGATTTTAACCCCGAAATGGTTGCAGGGCATTCGTTAGGCGAATTTTCTGCTTTAGTGGCCAATGGTGCACTATCTTTCGAAGATGGATTAAAATTAGTTTATAAACGTGCAATGGCCATGCAAAAAGCCTGTGAAATAGAACAATCGACCATGGCAGCCATTATCGGATTAGAAGATAAAGTGGTAGAAGATGTTTGTGCGGCAATCGACGAAATTGTGATTCCGGCCAACTACAATTGCCCGGGACAGCTTGTTATTTCAGGCTCAATGAAAGGAGTTGATATTGCCTGTGAAAAATTAAAAGAAGCAGGAGCTAAACGTGCTTTACCGCTTAAAGTTGGTGGTGCATTCCACTCGCCTTTAATGGAACCTGCTCGTGTTGAATTAGCAGAAGCTATTAACAGCACAAACTTTAACACTCCTGTTTGCCCGGTATACCAAAATGCAGACGCAAAACCCTATACCGATCCGGTAAAAATTAAAGAAAACTTAATTAAGCAATTAACCTCACCTGTAAGATGGACACAAACCATGCAAAATATGATTGCAGATGGAATGACTTCCTATACAGAAGTTGGGCCCGGAACGGTTTTACAAGGGTTATTGAAAAAAGTAGATCGAAAAATGCCGGCACAAAGTGCGTAAAAGCACCGTAAGTAGGCTGTCCAAAAAGTCAAAAATCGTTGTCATTCCGAGGAGGAACGACGAAGGAATCTGTTGATTATCAATTTAAAAAGATTAACTTCGTTGAACTTGCACTTCGTGCTGCGGTTCCTTCACTTCCTACCTGCCGGCAGGCACGGCGTTCGGAATGACGTTTTCAAACCTTTTTGGACAGCCTCTTTTTTTATTCCTTAAATTTTATACTTACATTTTGTTTAGTATCAGGGTGTAAGCTTAATGGCACCGGCGATACCTTAACCAAACCCTCCAAAATTCTCTTTTGCTTATCGGTTAAATCACACATGGAAAAATCATACTCAATTTTTATCTCTGCCACACGGCGTGGATTCTCCGACATAATTTTCCACGTTTTAGCGGTGGCGCCATCGATACTAAAACCAGCGGCTTCGGCTTTAATACCCATAATAGTAAAAATGCAACTGGCTAATGAGGTTGCCAGCAAATCGGTGGGAGAAAAAGTTTCTCCTTTGCCGTGATTATCTACCGGAGCATCCGTGATAAGTTTATTTCCTGAACGTACATGCACAGCTTCGGTTCGTAATTGCCCGGTATACGTAGTTCTTATTGTTTCTTTATTTTCCATAATCGATAATTTTTAGTATTAAACAAATTTATGGATTTTATGTTCTTTGGAAAATTAAATGAACTATTTGAAAGGAAAGTAAGGATTATTATATGACAGCAGTCAAGTTAACGGCAGCCCAATGGATTGGATTAAAAAAACAATTAAATTCTTACAAATCAAGATTGGCTTGCCCACATCCTGCACAACCCTCAGTACCGGTTAGTTTGGTAACTTCTCTCCTACACTTTATTTCTTCTGAGCGGGCACACGATAAACCCAGTTTACGCATGTCTTTATTTTTACCTACTGAAGTTTCCGGGAATTTTTTATTCTTTCGGAAGAACACATTAAATCCCATAGCAATTATAGCAATTACCATCAATCCAACAACCAAAAAAAACAATTCAATAAACATTCTATAAATTTTGTTGTTATTAGTTTACCGATGCAAAGATAGGTATTTTAACTTTTAAAAAATAAAAACAATACTTTATAATGAACTAATAATTTTGTAAATTATACATCTACAAATAATTATGTCCGTTGATAAACTATAATATTATGAGTACAAAAAGCACAGCGAAGAAAAATACAAAATCAAAAACTTCATGGAATAAGCAGGAAGTATTAAACGATTATAAATTAGCCAATGTAAGCCGCCAAATTAGTCTGTTAGGGCGAAAAGAAGTCCTTACCGGAAAGGCCAAATTTGGCATTTTTGGTGATGGAAAAGAAATCGCACAGATTGCTATGGCCAAGCAGTACAAAGATGGTGACTGGCGTTCGGGATACTACCGCGACCAGACCTTTATGATGGCTGCCGGATTATTTACCGCCGAAGAATTTTTTGCCCAGTTATATGGCGAAACCGATATTGAGCTAAATCCCGGAAACGGAGGACGCTCGTTTAACAACCACTTTTCTACCCGCAGTTTAAGTCCTGATGGCCAATGGAAAAATTTGATGAAACAAAAAAATTCATCTGCAGACATCTCTCCCACTGCAGGACAGATGGCTCGTTGGGTAGGATTAGCTTATGCATCCAAACTTTTTAGAAATGTAGAAGTGATGCAGGAATTTAAAACCTTATCGGATAAAGGAAACGAAGTAGCATTTGGTACGATTGGAGATGCCAGCACATCCGAAGGACAATTCTGGGAAGCTATAAACGCAGTAGGTGTATTACAGGTGCCAGCAGCTATTGCTGTATGGGATGACGGATACGGAATTTCCGTACCTAAAAAATTCCAAACCACCAAAGGTAACATCTCGGAGGTATTAAAAGGTTTTGAACGGACCAAAGATAAACCCGGTATCGTAATCTTAAAAGGCAAAGGATGGGATTATCCCGGATTAATAAAATTATTTGAAGAAGGTATTGAAATTGCCCGAAAAGAGCATGTTCCTGTTCTTTTTCATATCGATGAAATTACACAACCTCAGGGACACTCAACTTCCGGATCGCATGAAAGATATAAATCGGAAGAACGATTGAAGTGGGAAGAAGAATTTGACGGCATTGGTAAAACACGCGAATGGATACTTAAAGAAAATATAGCTACGGAAAAAGAACTGGATAAAATTGAACAAGAAGCCATTGATGAAGCCAAAGCTGCCAAAAAAGCAGCCTGGAAAAAATTTAAAGATCCGGTAAAAGCCGAACGGGATAAGTTGATTGAAATCATCGATAACCGCTCGTGTGTTTGTAAGCGCGAAGGGATTGACAAAGTAGGGATGTATACCGAGGAGTTAAAAAAAATAATGAGTCCCATCCGTAAAGATATTTTTAGTACCGCTAAAAAAATTCTACGCCATGTGTGTTTGGATTGTAATATCCGCGAAAAGCTTCAAAACGATTTATCCGAGTGGCTGGAAAGAAATTATGAAGATAACTATGAACGTTACAATACAAAATTAAATAATGAATATCCAACTTCGGCATTAAATGTTAGCGAAGTGAAGGCTGATATAAAACCGGATTCGCCCGAAGTCGCCGGACGTGAAATCTTAAGAGATAATTTCGATTATCTGTTCAATAAATATCCTAAGATGGTCGCTTTTGGCGAAGATTTGGGTAATATAGGCGGTGTAAATCAAACCTACGAGGGATTACAGGAAAAATACGGTGAACTTCGTGTAACCGATACAGGTATTCGTGAGCAAACCATCCTGGGACAGGGATTAGGACTGGCTTTGCGCGGATTAAGACCGATTGCAGAGATTCAATATTTTGATTATCTTTTGTATGCTTTGCAAACCCTAAGTGATGATTTGGCTACTACACATTATCGCACGGCAGGCGGACAGGTTGCACCGGTAATTATCAGTACACGTGGCCACAGGCTTGAAGGTATCTGGCATTCCGGTTCACCACTTAGTATGGTAATAAATTCTATTCGTGGCGTTTATGTTTGTGTGCCACGAAACATGACGCAGGCAGCAGGATTTTATAATACCTTAATGGAAGGTGAAGACCCGGCATTGGTTATTGAACCGCTAAATGGATACCGGTTAAAAGAAAAACGACCGGAAAATATTGGCGAATATAAAATTCCACTGGGTGTTCCTGAAATCCTTAACGAAGGAAATGATATTACGTTGGTAACCTATGGTTCATGTGTTCGCATTGCACAGGATGCGGTAGAACAACTAAAAGAATTTAATATTTCGGTTGAGTTAATAGATGTGCAAACATTGTTGCCTTTCGACCGAAAGCATATCATAACTGATTCTATCAAAAAAACCAATAAGGTGGTATTTTTTGATGAAGATGTTCCGGGTGGAGCAACATCATTTATGATGCAGAAAGTACTTGAAGATCAAAGTGCATATTATTATCTCGATGCTGAGCCAAGAACCGTAACTGCAACAGAGCACAGACCTGCTTATACCAGCGATGGAGACTATTTTTCCAATCCAAATGCCGAAGATGTTTTCGAAGCTATCTATGCCATGATGAATGAAGTTGACCCGAAAAAATATCCTGAATTATATTAATAAACATCATAAATAGTGAAAGAGCATTTTCAGTTTGAGAATGCTCTTTTTTTATGCACAAAAAACATTACTCATTTTCAGGGATATAAAATTTGCATTCATAAAAATAAAATCCGAATTTTATAGTAAAATTTAATCCTATGGCATTCAATCTGTTTAAGAAAAATAAAAAAAAGAAAACATTACAAGATTTGTCCGGAGCCCCTTTATACCCCGGTGACAAAGTCGAATCCCTGCGCTATGACCTGGGTGAGTGTATATTAATTGAAACCGAAAATGGATTTGAATATGAATCGTTGAAAGACGGGAAAAAAGTAAATTATACCAAAATGATTGATGCATCAACCAGTTACCAGAAAGTTCGTAAGTTAAATTAAGCTTCTTTTATCAAACTAAAGTTTCTTTATTTAAACCAATTAAAGATTATAAAATTTTAACCTGACGTATTCTTAAATATTATATTTCCCAATATTTATGAATAGTGCAGGTTAACCCTGACTGTAAAAAATCAAAGGTTTAGCTAAACCTTTGATTTTTTCTATGTCAGCAGCATTATTAATGAATGATGTAGGTTAAGTATTGAAATACTCCTTTTCTGAAAGAATTTTATATATTTGGTATGGATACATAACCGCTAACTCTTTTCATTAATAATATGGTGTAGCAGATAAAAAAACTAACCCCGCCCCCACAATGGAGATTCCCCGTAATCATAATCCTTGGGGTTTTTGTTGGCTTGTCAATCTATTCATTTTATGTTTTCAAAGCACACTCCCATTTATCTGATAATCCGCAAACCTTTATTCAATTGTCATATTATGGTTCCTCAATATGCAACATGGAACCACAGGTTATTCATATAAAAGAGATCGGAATAAATGCAGTACAGCAGAATTTTTTACGTTGCCATGAGAATTTAATAAAAAATGCAGCATTACAAGTAAATCATCCGGATTTTCATAATGACAGAGAAACCCGTTTATGTTGGAATTGTCATAAAGAAACACCCCATGGAACGGTAAACAGTTTATCTGTAGTCCCTGATGCACGGGCTCCATTACCTGAAAGCCCCGTGCTGGAATGGCTGGATAAAGTTACCAACGAAAATTAAAATAAACACCTATGAAACCAATTAGCGATCAAATAAAAGAAAAAACCTGGAAAGGATGGCTCATATTTACTGCCACTATAGTTATTGTTTTCTTTTTAGGGCTTTTAGCTTCATCCATCGTTGAACGCAGAGCTGAAGCAGTATTTGCCTACACCCCACAAGTAGAGCATTCGCAATGGGAACCCCGCAACGAAATCTGGGGTAAAAACTTTCCAAGACAATACGACAGATTTTTAAAAACTGCTGACACCACATCCAAAAGTAAACACAACGGAAGTGCTTTCCGGGATATGCTTGCAGAAAATCCTAAATTAGTGGTTTTATGGGCTGGATATGGTTTTCTAAAGAGTATAACCAGGGAAGAGTCCATTATCATGCGATTGATGATATTCGCGATATCTTACGAACCGGTGCTCCGGTTGATGGAAACGTAAGTCCTATGCCGAACACATGCTAGACATGTAAAAGCCCCAATGTTCCTCGAGTGATGGAACAAATTGGTGTAGCCGAATTTTACAGCGGAACGTGGGAAATGCTGGTCCATGAAATTGTAAACCACATTGGATGCGCCGATTGTCATGATGCAAAAAATATGAATCTCAGAATTTCCCGGCCGGCACTTGTTGAAGCTTTTCAACGACAAGATAAAGACATACATTCAGTAAGTCATCAGGATATGCGAAGCCTGGCATGTGCACAATGCCATGTAGAATATTATTTTAAAGGCGAGGGAACTTACCTTACGCTACCCTGGGATAAAGGAATGACTGTGGATGCCATGGAAGAGTATTATGATGAATATAATTTTTCTGACTGGACCCACTCCATTAGTAAAGCCCCATGTTAAAAGCTCAGCATCCTGATTATGATATTTTTACTACAGGAATTCATGCGTAACGTGGCTTGGCCTGTGCTGACTGCCATATGCCTTATATCAATGAAGGAGAGCAAAAATTTACCGATCATAAAATTCAGAGTCCGTTAAATAATGTTGAAAATACCTGTTTAGTATGTCACAGAGAAAAGACCGAAGAATTAATTGCCAATGTTTATGGGCGACAGGATAAGATTAAAGAAAGCATGTATACATTAGAAGAATTATTGGTACGTGCTCATGTAGAAGCAGGAAAAGCATGGGAATTAGGTGCATCTGAAGAAACCATGCAATCGGTACTTCAGGATATCAGACATGCACAATGTCGTTGGGACTATGTTGCGGCAAGTCATGGTGGTTCTTTTCACAGCCCGATAGAATGCTCCAGAATTTTATCTGGCGGAATAAACATTGCCTTTGAAGCAAGGATCAAACTAGCCAGAATATTTGCTTCATTAGGTTTTAATGAGGAGGTTCCGTATCCTGACATTTCGACCAAAGCAAAAGCACAGGAATATATCGGATTAGATATGGATAAATTAAATGCTGAAAAGAAAAAATTCTTAAAAGAAGTTGTCCCTCAATGGAATAAAAAAGCAGCCGAACGAGAAAAATCCTACGAAACAAAAAATCTATAAATTAAACACATCTCTTCAGCCGCCGAAAACATTTAATTTTCGGCGGTTTTTTATAAAAACTACTCTATAAAAATTGCTCAAACATTTTTTTACCTTTGCCATAAATTTGGTTGCATGGTTAGAATATTAAAAAAAATTATCGGTTTTCTTTTTTTGATACCCGTATATATTTATAAATACGTTATTTCACCATACACTCCTGCCTCGTGCAGACATACACCTACCTGTTCTGAATATTTTATTGAAGCGGTAAAGATTCATGGCCCGTTTAAAGGTTCGTGGATGGGAATTAAAAGAATATCGAGGTGTCATCCTTGGGGAACCCATGGATATGACCCCGTGCCAATCATCCCTATAAAAAAATATAAGACAAAGAAAAGTAAAAAAGGGAAAGAGTAGTTTTTTCCCATACAACAACAAAACTAATGATCCGAAGGATTCTACAACAGCTTTTGGACAGCCAGTTTTTTTTAGTATCTTGAAGAAAATAACCAGTTTAAATATAACCCGCTTCTGAATATAACTCCATACATGATAAATCTTGAGGAGTATTAATATTAAAGAATGATTTCCGGTTTTCTTCTGTATCTTCTAAATTATGATATCGAATGTTTAACCCCTTTATAAAACTATCGATAGAGTAATCGTGTGCAGTTTTTAAATAATCATCCAGCTTATCTTCTATCTTTATATTATAAATAGCGTGAAGAGGCTCTTTAAAATCTTTAATTCTCGGAATAGCAGCATCACACCGACGTTTATGATAAAATTCGATATGTTTTTTAATCAGCTTGCTTGATATGCATGGCATATCGCTTGCAAATACAAAAACCGAATCATTTTTCGCTGCTTTCATGGCAGCATGAATACCTCCTAATGGACCAACATTTTTTATTTCGTCGGGGACGATTGTATAATGGCTAAATCCTTTAAACTGATCAGGTGTATTGGTAACAATAATAATATCGTCGAATATTTCGTGTAAAATTTTTATGGTACGTGTAATAATCCGTACCCCGCTAATTTGAATATTCGCTTTTGTTTTCCCCTGAAAACGTTTGTTGGCACCACCAGCTAAAATTACTGCCGATACATTGTATTGTTCCTTTATGAGTGTCATAACGCTTGTTTTTAGTTAAACAATTGTTGATTAAATGAACTAATTATTACACTTTATAAGCAAATTGTAAGAAATTAGGTTAAGTTTAACAGATAAACTCTGCAACCAAAATTAAAAAAAAATTAAACAAACTATGTTAATTAAATTTTTTCAACATTTATATTGTTGTTGTGTGTTAAATATTAATTAATTAAAATATTTTTTCTTTGTTATTTTAGAATGAGTCTAAATAAATATAGACTAATTTTACTATCTATTTATCTATCAATCAATATATAAAAAGTTGAAATATTTATTTTCGTAAAGTAAATGTATGGTATACAGCTCTATAAAAAATTAATTTATAATCCGATTTTATCTGCAACTTCTTTCATAGCATATAATGAAATCTCCACAAACTCATTTAGGTGGATTCCAATTTCCTCACATTCCATAATATTTTCTCTGCTTACCGATGCGGCAAAGGCTCTTTGTTTCATCCGTTTGGTTACCGATTTAGGTTTAACATCTTTAATTTTTTTATCGGGATAAACCAAAGCAGTTGCATAAATAAGTCCGGTAATTGTTTCACCAGCGGAAAGGGCATGTTGGAATTCTGTTTCGCGTTTTAACCCGGTAGCTTCTTCGTTGTGCATTTTTATGGCATCAATAATCTCTTCCTCCAGTCCTTCATCTTTTAATAACTCGTAAGCGACCAAACCATGTTTTTTAGGATCCGCATTGGTTATTTCTGTATCAATATCATGTAACAAGCCTGCTAATCCCCACTTTTCCTCATCACGTCCAAGTTTTCTTGCTAACGCTCTCATAACAGCCTCGGAAGCAAAACAATGAAAAAGCATTTTTTCATTCCGAACATACCTTCTTAATAACTTTTCTGCATAATCACGATCCATATAATATAAAAATTAAAGTTTAGGTTAATATTTTTCTTAATGAGCATCTATACCATGTAACATATAAATTAGATGCTGCATGGTTTTTAATATCTCTGTCATATATTCATTTACAGCTTTTACGCTTCCGGGTAGCGTATAAACTAAACTGTCATTCATTACACCGGCAACTCCTCTGCTTAACAATGCATTGGGTTTTTCTATACCATATTTCATCCGTATTAATTCCATTACCCCAGGAATTTCCTTATCCAGCATCGGTTGTACTGTTTCTGCGGTGATGTCTCGTTTTCCAATTCCTGTTCCTCCGGTTGTAATAATTATATCAATGTTATCTTTCTTTGCTTTTGCCAAGATTTGTGTTAGTTCATTGCTACTGTCCGAAATGACCATTCTTTCGGTTTGATATCTTACACCCAACTTGTTAAAATAAGTATCTAAGAATTCAACTACTTTTGGTCCGCTTCGATCTTCATATTCTCCCGCACTTGCACGATCACTTAATGTAATTACCAACGCATGATATACTTTAGGAATAACCTCAATAGCATCATTGGGTTTTATGGTTCCTGGTTTTTTCACTCTGCAAAATATTCCAACACGAGGCATTACATAATTTCCCAGTTCACGAAACTGGTCGTGAAAAGGTTTTCCAACCTGGGTAACTTCCAAAATTGCGTTTCCTATTTTCAGCAGGTCAAATGTTTGAAAATCGATATCCTGTAATCCTTTTGCTGTAATATTTTCAGCAAACTCACCAAATCGAGTATCTCTGGCTTCGGTAATTCCTTTAAATCGATGGATATGCGATTGGTCGATAATACTAACCTGACGGTTCCAATGCCCGGCATGAACATCGCCTTGTATTCCTTTTTCGGTTAAAATTAATTCAGAAACAGGTTCTTTAACACCCCTTTCATCTGAGAAATTTACGGATAGTACTTTTCCTTTAGCCATATTTTATGATATTGGAATATAAATAACTTCATCATCAGGTTTAATTCTTCCTGAATGAATTACTTTAGCAAAAATCCCTTCTTTAGGCATAACGCATTTTCCTACTTGGGTAAAAATAGCACATCCTGTGCCGTGACATTCTTTGCCAATTTGGGTAACTTCCATTTCTACATCAGCAATTTTTAATCTGTCGCCAGGTTTCATCGTGTACAACATAATCCCTTCGGTGGTAATATTTTCGGCAAATTCGCCAAAATTAAGTTTTCGCCCTAACACTTCCTCAAACTTATCAATACTTTCTTTGGCAAGCAAACTTACCTGCCTGTGCCAATCGCCGGCATGAGCATCTTTTTCAACACCTTGATTATTGATTATAACCTCTTTTACAGGTTTTTTTATGACTCCCTTTTTTTCGCAAATATTTACCGAAACCACTTTTGCTGCTGCCATTCTCTGCTTATTTGTAATTATCTTTTTCATCACAAAAGTAATAAAATATCATCTCTTTACCTATCATCTTCACTCCTTTCAAATACCATAAAGATGATTAAAAATAGTATTTTTGTGTTTGTATGGATAACAATGAAAATCAATATAAGTTTACCGAAGGGGAAAAGCATCTTTTTACCATCTCAGGGTTTACCGAAATTCCGGGTACCGATGAATCTTACTATATTTTAGAAAATCCTTTTGGTGGCAAACATCTTTTAAAAGCAAATCATTATCATCATTATCAGCTAAAAGAAGGGCAAACTTTAATCTGTAAAATTGATAAAATCAATTGTAGTGGAAAAATCTTTCTGGAACCGGAGAATCCAAAATATACAGAAGGAGAGATTTATTCGTTTGATCTGGTAAAAATAATTGACCGCATCAATTCTGTGGGAGAAAAAGAGAAAGCAGCCATTGTTAAAGATGTTTTTGGGATGGAAACGATCTGCTCAATACCTGAAAATTACGCCATTGAGATAAAATCAAAAAAAATAAAATGTAAAGTTTTAAGGATAAAAAAAGGACAACTATTTCTTGCCGTTCCGGAAATTAAAAATATTGTAAAACAACCGGAAATTGGCACAGTATATCCATTTACAGTTTTTGATATCAAACCTTTGGAAGAAAATATTGAATACTATCTTTTACAGGATGAGTTTAATAATTTATACTCGCTAAAAAAGGATATGTACCAACATTATGGATTTAAAATCGGACAAAAAATTAAATGTTTGGTAACAAAATTTGATACCGATTCGCATTTAAAAATTGAACCGGTACATCCTTATTATGAAATAGGGAAGACCTATCCTTTCAAGTATTTACGCACAGAAAAAGACACGAATCCTTTGGGTAAAGAAGAATATGTAATTATTGTTGAAGATGTTTATGGTGTAGAAACAAAAGTACGATCAATAGATACTAAAAATATCACAAAAAACAATCCGAAAATTATAAAATGTGCAGTAGATGGAGTTCGTAAAGGGAAAGCTATTTTATCTCTTAAATCTGCAAAATAAACTATTTATAAATCCGATTTCGTTTTTTCCATCAGCTTTGTTTCATCAATATTCATGGTTTTATCCACAGCTTTACACATATCGTAAACGGTAAGCAAAGCTATGGAAACCGAGGTAAGGGCTTCCATTTCAATGCCTGTTTTT
>CAZWPU010000024.1:0-1604 GCA_964635605.1 uncultured Bacteroidales bacterium
CGGAAAAATCGCTTAATAAAAGGGATATCTTTCAACCCATCGTATCGAACGCTCCAGTTAGGTAAAGGAATCTGATGAAACAATTCAAGCGGTACATTATTTTCATCATAATAACCATATGCTGCCAGGAATGCCGGAGCCATTACCTGTTGCGACAAACTGCCATATCCATCCATGTACCCTGGTTCCTCAGGGCTTGTACCTCCAGCATATATAGGATCACTCTGGCGCTCTTTGCCCAATCGTTTTGATATGGTAGTCCTATAGCTTTTAAAATTTTCGTAAGATTCAGAATAGTAATTGTTGCTGCTGGTTAATTCTTCAAATGCACTACCAATGGTTAAGTAAGTCATAGAAAAATTACCGGTAATCTGTTGATTATAGGGTTCGGTTCCATATAATGTGGGCATATAATAACGATTATTATTTTCCGAATAACTACGGTTAGCTGTAAGGTCAATTTTAAACCCACGAACCGGTTCCAGAGTTACCCTAATATTTAAATTTTCGTTATGAGTCATTAAATAGGGTTTATTAAGCGTGGTGTCCTGTGTATACCAACCATTTTGAATGGCTTTTATCGCAAAATCTTCTTCTTGCCATCCCAAAATATAGGGCCAGCCCGGAGCCGTAACATTATTATACGATTCCATTCCCAACAGATTAGTGGAAGGTTTATATCCCGGCATACTCGATCCTTCTGTTATGGTATAAGATACCGATACATTTTTTATCGACATGAGTAATCTTGCGGTATTCTCTGCAATAAATACGAATGGATTTTCTTTCTTTTCAATACGTCCTTCAACTATAATCGATCCATTATCAATGTCCCTATCAGAGCGGAAGCGAATTTTACGCTTCGAAACCACCTCCCACTCACCTTTCACCTCTTCTCCTTCAGCATCAGTTACTTCAATACGAGTAATATCCTCAGTACCCATATCATGATAAATGGATCGAGAACGGCCTTCTCTAAACCAAACATCAGGATCCTGGTATTCAACATCTTCATATTCTATTTCTTTCCGCGATCTTCCGCGACTATATTTCTGATTTATTTTCTTCAGAAATCCAACTTTATTATAAAGATTCACCATATTGGCCTGTCCATTGAGCTGGATTGTACTTGAATTTCGAATATTATTGCCGAGGTCATACTCGCTATCTTTTTTTAACATTGGCCCGGCATCCCAATTATAGGTTGCATTATACCTTGCATTAACGCTAGTCCAATCCAGAAATGGAATTTTATTTATGGGTACTCGGTATGTTGCATTAATATTATGATGATACTGGGTATTTCGGCCAAAGTTTAAAATATTATTCCACACCGAATCTCTCCAATGTTCGTAAGTATCGCGATATTGCTTATCTACTTCACCATAAGGTTCGTCAATACGTGCAATATTCGTAGCCGAAAAATCGAGCTTTAACGATCGGGTGATGTCCCATTGCAAATCGTAATTACGATTCCAAACAAATTCCTTATCATAAGTTGGCTCAATAATGATCTCGGGGTTATAAATATTCCTTGTTTTATTGCTTTGATATTTCCGAAACATATCGGTTCTAAAAGAAAAGCTCGAAGGCATATAATTAAA
>CAZWPU010000024.1:1704-15396 GCA_964635605.1 uncultured Bacteroidales bacterium
AAACGATTCGGAATATCCGGCATACATAGGGATACTCACTTGAGCATCGTCAGAGAAAAATTTTCCTAAATCTAAGTTCGTAGAAACGTCGTATTCAATAACTTCTTCCTTGCTTCGTTCATTTACTTTTTTCTCAATACTACCAAATCCCGGGGTACTGATATTACCGGAAAGGTTTACCATCCCCAGATCGGCTAATCGCGTTGAAAGACGGCCACGAGCAGCCCATCCTCCTTCTTCTTTAAAATCAGTCAGTCGAAGCTCATTTACCCATATTTCGCCTGATTTTATCATTCCATCATCGGGAGAAATAATATTATTCTGTTTACTTGGATTTCGTACACCAATCATGATGGTTACTACATTGCTTAGGTTTGGATTTCCACGAACCGATAAACGTTTACGATTATCTTTATATACTGAGTAAATGGTATTAACAGAAATAGAAGAATTAGCCCGACGCATTTCATCATTACGTGCTTGTTTTACCTGAACAAGTTCATTGAGAATAATCTCTACATTATTTTCTTCAGGCCAAACAGTTAACCGGTCTAAATCACCATAATTTCCGGGTTGGGTTACCTTAATCGGGATTTCATATTCATAATAATTGTTTTTATAATCGGTACCCAATCTTACAAAAATTCTTACATCTTCATCTTCCAGTATTTCATTTTCAAGGGCTTCGGCATGTACAAACATTTTTAGTTTTTCATATTCGCGCATATCCATATTAATAGTTTTATACGCTGCCCTGGCATCTCCATCGTCAAGATCACGAACCCTGAGCACCATTGATTGCTCGTTTAACTGACGTAATTGTGGGTTGGTAGGGTCAATCACACGATCTACACCTGGAGGCAATACATAGTTGTTATTTTCTTCGATATTTACCGATGAAATATCAAGCGTTCCATTGGATAGTTCTGGTGTAGCTAATCCTTCCTGTCCTTCCATAAGGCTTAAATCATACTTCCGCCATTCACCACGAACCAAATCAAATTTGGCAAACCTTAAAATTACACTATCCGAGAACTCTTTTAAGAGCATTCGCATAAAGCGGATAGATTTAAAATCCTGAATACCACCAATCGTTTTTTCAGGTTCACGGATAGGAATTCTAAATTGATACCAGGTAATATCTGCATTTTTTTCACCATTGGGAAGATTAACATTATGCCCTTTTTTCTTATCCACAATATAATTCTGTCCAATTTCCATTAGTTCGGGCCGAAGTTCTACTTTGTACTGAAAATAACTTTCGGTTTCACTTAGGGTTTTGTCACGATTAATATCTTCTGTGTCAGGCCTTTTCGTAGCAATCTCTGAAGCTTCTCCGGTAGAATTTCCTTCCATGCCATTGTAATTTTTATAGCGGTCGAGAATACTTAATTGCTGAGCATCATAATCGCCTCCTCGATAATAATGAAAATCATCTCCAGAAGGATCATTCTCAAATTGACCATAAGCTTCATCGGTTAAAACCGATTCCAGGTTTTCGAGATATGCCTCGAAAAAACTTTGTTCATCCACGTTTCCCAATCCATCAATTCCCACATCCTGATTTTCACGCCCCACGTCGAAGGCTTCAACGGTAAAATCATTACTGGGCACTCTACCCCAAACAGTGGTATCAACTCCTGAGATATCTTCAGTGTCCGGCAATCCATCTTCGAAACTCTTTCTTGAGTCACGTAATATATCTTCGGATACATTCCCAAGGTTAAAAAATAGAGAACCTCCATTCGTGTTTGTAGAATCATAAACAAAGGGGTCCATCAGCCAAAATTCGATATACTCCACATTAGCTGCTTCGAAGTCGGTAGTAGGCAATTCCCGCATAATACCACCCCATCTTTCTTTAGGATTTCTTAAAGTTCCATCAGGATTTATCCCACCAAAAATTGGGTCCGTGCCATCATCATAATTATAAGGGCCTCTTTCATCAGGATAATAAGCAACATTTAAAACCCGCAATGCTGTTGGTACCGTTGTTTCGGATTCTTTATTAGGAAAAATCTCTTTTTCGAATATCTCCCGCACAAAATGGTTGGATTGTTGCTCAACATCACTTTTAATATGTCCAGGTGTTAACGAATTATTTCGTAAAAATAGCGGATCAATTACATACCAGGCAATCTTTGCGCGATTTTTCCCATAGGCTAAATCATTTAATAAAGAAGCCTCAGGAAAAATATCCGGCTGCCCCTGCGGAGCGCTAGCGATTATCCAGGTATTAAAACTTTTCAAATCAAGCGAAGTTTCGCTCCCCTCAAAATCATCAATATATGCATTCCCTTCTTTTTCAATGGCTTTGGAGTGCCCGGGAATAAGATGTGCAAATTCAGCATCAAACATAATGGATGAAGTTTCTTTGGTTTCGAGAAAAGGCAACTTATCCACCAAGCTGGTAATAAGCTGAGATTCGGTTTGGTAGGATGTGTTTAATCCCCATATAGTATTTGAAATAGGTTCCTCACCGAAAGCAACTTTCTGTGTAAGCGGCCGTTCGGTTAAATTCAGGATAGTAGCACCAATATTAAAATTATCGGCAACCTGATAATTTAAATGGGTCCCAAGAAGTGTTTTAGTCTGAATGCTATATAAAGCCTGACTTTCGAGAGATATTTGTAAAGGAGTGCCTGATTCCAATAATCCATCATTAATAATTTTTACACGTCCCAAATTATAATCAACAGTATAATCAATATTTTCGGTTAATTTTCGCCCTCCGGCAGTAACAACTACAGATCCCTGTGGAATATTAAATGCATTAAGGGCTATATCTGAACTTGATGCTGATTTATATTCACCTCTTAATTTAAATTTATTTTTATCGGCGACCAGGCGTGCATAAGTTAACGTAGTGTCATAAAGTTCCTGAAAAACATATTTATCAGCAATTCTTTGCTCAGCATCTGAATCTCCAAATTGATTCCTCAAATATTTGCCAAAAGGCTGTAGTACAGGAAAAATTACACGTCCGTTAGATGCATTAATCGTAATTCCATTGATAAAATCGAAGCGCCCATCGGGAATAGCATCGCTTTGCTTGTTTAAATTATCAAGGTTAAGCACTTTTAATAAAATCTGTTTTTTAATTTTTCCTTCCGGGATATAGTTCAACGCATTCCCTGTTTTATCATCCTGATATAAAATATCAAGCACAAAATCCTCACTATTCACTTGATATGCACCAATAGCATAAATATTTTTCATCATCAAATCCCAGGTGGGCAAAGAAGGTGTTAAATTAGTACCTTTGAGTAATTTTGCTACCAAAAATTCTTCGGATGTAATCCCATCGGTAGAGAAATCTCCAACCTGGAATCTTTGTCCTCCCAAATCATATTCATAAACTACCGCTAAAATCTCATCGGAATTAAGGGAGGTATTTAACGAAATATATCCTAATTGTTCATTTAGTTCATATTCATTGGGTTTCAACTTCCTTGCGCTTCCAATTTTTTCATAATCCTGACCTGGCAGATAATTATAAGTACTCCAGCTTTGTAATGCTTGATTGATATTGTTAAAATCTCTGGCAGGTAATTCGGCTAAAATATTATTATAAAGCTCGTTGGTACTATTGGAAGGGTATGGGCTAACAATTGTAACCGGATTAATTATATCGGGCTGAGCGTAAACATTATCGCCACTTTCGCCCAGGTCTAACAATGCCAAAACATTCCGGTTTTCTTCGTTGTTATTGGCTTTATTGGTTACCCAGACTTCAACCTTAGTTATGGTATATGGGGATTTAATTACGGGTAACTCTTCTAATGCTTTATTATAGTTGTCTTTAAAATATTGCGATAGGAAAAAGTGCCTGTTGGCATCGTATTCATCGGCTTTAAGCTCAAAATATTGCGTTTGTGCCCCTCCTTTTACTTCAATAACCTTTGTTTCTCCTTTTTGTTGGGAAAAAACACTGGAAACGGTTAGCTTTCCAAATTGCAGTTCGGTTTTAATCCCAAATAAACTCTGGCTCCCGGTAATTAATGATCCCGGAAGAGGTAAAGTAACATTACCTGCTTCAATTCGTTTGATAATTTCATCTTCTTTCCCTATATATTCGAGTTTGGTTTGATTTTCAAAATCAAAAGTTGCTTCGGTGTTATAATTTACCCCGAGTTTAATTTTATCACCAATAGTACCGGTGACATTCATCATTATTTTTTCTTCGAAATCAAAAGTAGTTGTTTTTCTAAGATTTTCAGCAATGGTGGGATCTTCGGTGCTATTAATATTGATACCAAAAATTAATTCAGCTGATCCCATAGGAACAATATTTATGGCACTGCTACCAAAAAGCTTATCAAAAGCTTCCCCTCCTAACCGGAGATTGGGAAATAATCCTGTTTGTGTATCCTGCGTTTGTCCTTTTGCTCTTTGTCGCCAATAATCGCGTAATGACTGTTCAAACTGATAATCTTTATATTCTTCAAAGGTCATTCGCAAAGAGGGCTTATAATCATGCTCTCCAACTTTTTTGGAAAAAATATACTCATTGCTTTCCGGGTCGTATTCAACCGTATCTTTTATATTAGAAGGACTCGCTAACTGTAATGGAAATTGATTTTTGTCTTGAAATATGCTTAATTCCTCAAGAAGATATGATTGCTGAACATTTATTGTGTCTGTTTGTGCACTGGTATAAAACATCCAGGGCACAATAAACAATAGAATGAGTACCGGGTATTTAATATATTTTTTCAACAGCAAGATTTAACTAACCTTTAAATCATTTTAAATTCTTTTTAGAGACTCTTTAACTAAATCTTCCACTGTAAGATCTTTTTGCTCTTTAAGAATATTATTGATCAATTTATCTACTTTAGCTTTTGGAAATCCTAGCATAACTAAAGCAGATAACGCTTCGTCTTTAATTGTATTGTTTAAAGTAGAAATAATTTGTTCGTTATCATCCGTTTTTCCTACTTTATCTCTTAAATCAACAATAATACGTTGCGCAGATTTTGCCCCTATTCCTTTAATACTTTTTAATAAATGAACATCTCCCTGCATAATTGCATTTTGAATTTCTTCGGCATGAAGGGATGATAACATCATTCGAGCGGTATTCGCCCCTACTCCGGAAACTGAGATTAAATGCAAAAAGATATCTCGTTCCTTTTTTTCAAAAAACCCATAAAGCTGATGTGCATCTTCACGAATAACTTCATAAATATATAGCTTGCACTGTTCTTTCCCTGTAACCTGAGCGTAAGTATTTACAGATATATTTATAAAAAATCCTATTCCTGAATTTTCTAAAACAATGTATGTTGGATAAATTTCGTTTATTTCTCCGGTTATAAATTCGTACATATCGCTTTTTTATAATAAACGATAAAAATACATAAAAATTGAGTGCATAAAAATTCTGGTAAAATTATTTTATGTATAGGTTATGGCAATATTGATCATCCATTTTTTAATTTTAAATTTAAAATGTAATTTTGGTTAGATTGACACCTAAAAAAATGGCATTAAAATTAAAAATAAGCATACTATTAAGTTTTTTATTTATTTGTCCTACCTCGTTTTCACAAATAAAGCAGCCCGGATTACCTCACAATATTAATCAGCCCAAGAACAGTATTCCCTCCATTATTTTACCTCCTATTGAAACAGATAAATTATTAGAAGAAGATCTTATTTTTGAAGAATCCAGATTAAAACCCTTTCGATTTGCACAAATGATTGAAACGGATATTTATCCAGAAACTTGTGGTGTGTGGAACACGTTAGATAATGGTGATAAATTATGGCAATTAAAAATCAGTTCTCCAGGAGCCTTTTCTTTAAGTGTTGTTTTTGATTATTTTAAAGTTCCTCAAGGAGCAAAACTTTTTATTTATAATCATAAAAACCAGCATATTTTAGGAGCCTTTACAGCACAAAATAACAAAAAAAGTAAAACTTTAGCTATTGCTCCGGTAAAAGGAGATGAAATAATTATTGAATATTTTGAACCCAAGGATGTTAATTTTACTGGCGAATTACATATTTCATCTATTGGGCATGATTACAAAAACATCTTTAACCTGTTGAACAATAATGAAAAAAATTTTGGTGCATCAGGTAGTTGTAATGTTAATATAAATTGCCCTGAGGGTGAAAGCTGGCAAACCGTAAAAAAATCTGTATGCAAAATTACATTTAATGGTTTTCTTTGTTCCGGAGCGTTGGTTAATAATACAAGAAATAATGAAACTCCCTATTTTTTAACGGCGAATCATTGTATTGATGATACTTTAGATGCAGATAATGCGATCTTTTATTTCAATTATGAAAGTCCGAACTGTGATAACATTGATGGAGATAAAACTCAAACGATTTCAGGCTCTAGTCTGATAGCAACCCCGCCCAGCGGAACACTGGATTTTACTTTACTTGAATTATCAGAAATGCCACCCCCCGAATATTCGCCCTATTATGCCGGATGGAGCAGAGATTTTGCTGATCCCTCAACGGTTACATCCATTCATCACCCAAGTGGTGATATAAAAAAAATAACCATTGCGAATAACGGAGCTACCACGGGAAACTTTGGAGGAGTATATACTCCAAATAGCCATTGGTGGATTGAAGCCTGGGATATTGGAACTACAGAAGGAGGATCGTCGGGCAGCCCATTGTTTGATCAAAATCAACGGATTATTGGAGATTTAACAGGTGGCGAAGCTAGTTGTAGTTATAATTTTAACGATTACTACCAACAACTCCACCGATCATGGCAGGATTATCCTGATCCTGAGCAACAATTAAAAACCTGGCTGGATCCAGATAGTACAGGAATTTTATTTACTGATGGATATCTACCCTATGATACTATCCCATCGCATCTTAAATCATGGGTTGAAGATACACTTGTTAATCTGAAATGGAACGAGGTTGTTAACCATGAAAACCTTAATACCTTTTATATTTATCGAAATAATGTAAAAATTGATTCAACAGCTAACATATCGTATACCGACTCTACTACTTTTATTGATTCAACATATCAGTATCAGGTGACCGCAAAATTTTTGTCCCCTGATAATAACGAATCAGCTGCTTCTAATAAAGCCTATATTAAAAGAGTGGACACACTATACACTCCTTTTTATGAAACCTTTGAGGATTCTGCCAATTTTTTTAATCGTTGGTACCAAGAAAAAACAAATGATACCGTTGATTGGGTTATTCAATCAGGAGGTGAAACAGAAGTTTTAGATACTGCCTTTGAGGGTAATTTTAATGCCTATTTTCAAGATAACAATTCAGAATCATCCAAGTTAGTTTCTCCAATAGTAAACTTATCCAATGGAGAACATTATTTACTTAATTTTTATCTTCATAATCCATCTAATCATGATGAAGTACACCAGTTAGATATTTTATATAAAGAAACGGATTCTTTACATTGGAAAATTATCCGTAGCTATAATACTGATATCTCTGTATGGCAGAAAAAACAAGTTCCTTTACCCAACTTATCGAGCAACTATCGCATTGCTTTTAAAGCTATTGGATTAAACGGATACGGAATAAGCATTGATAGTATCTCTATTATAGAAGACTTTAATAATATTGATCCTCAAATTCTTATATTGTCGGACACTTTATGTTTTAATGACAGCATTCAAATCGCAACAGACTTAGATAAGTTTTACGATTTACAATGGGATTTTGGCAAGGATGCTGTTCCTCAGCAAAATACAGGCCCCGGGCCACATTGGGTAAAATATAATACGATTGGCGTTAAAGAAATCTTATTAAGGGTGAATAATACTTATGATAAAGTCCAAAGAATATCAGTATTTGATATTCCTGAAAAACCTTCGTTTACAGTGGAAGGAAATACGTTAACATCAAGTTCAGCAATCAACAATCAATGGTTTCTCAATAATGTACCCATACCTGGAGCAACCAAAAAAAAGTATACCATAGAAACCGATGGAGAGTACGCTGTGTCGGTTACAAATTTTGCAGGCTGTACCGTATTTTCTGATCAACAATATCTTGTTGTTACAAGTAATACCGATCACTTAAAAGAAATCATCCAAGAGCAAACAGATATACAAATTTATCCTAATCCTAACCAAGGAGAATTTACTATTGAAATAGTATCTGATAAAATGCATTTAAAAAAATACTTTTATAAGGTTTTAGATGTTACAGGTAGTTTAATAGACGAAGGGACTTTACAAAGTACCCTAACCCAAATAAAACTAAAAAACAACAATGCAGGAATCTACTTTCTACAAATTATATCAGCAGATCAAAGTAAAACCTATAAAATTCTTATAAAAAAATAGAGCTGCCTTATTCTGGCAACTCTATCATCAATTGTTATAAATTACTTAACTTGATCAACAGCAAATTTCAATGCCTCTTCAAGCATTTCCATATCAGGTTGCTGGATAAAATTATGCTGCATCATCATATCAATGGTGCTTCGCGTTTGCTTGATATCATCCATTGTTTTTTTAAATACATCATCCCAAGTTAATTCGGTACGAGCCACGCCATTCTTAATGGCTTCCGTAGCTACATCTGCTGCTTCATGGGCAAACATTTCAGTTTCATCCATTTTAGGCATGATATAGTCAGGGTTAATGCCATTCTTTTCGGCATAATTAGCCATAGAATAAGCTGCTTTAACAGCCATTTGGTCGGTAATTTTACGTGCACGAACTAAAAGAGCACCTTTTAAAATTCCCGGGAAACCTAAAGAATTATTTACTTGATTGGGAAAGTCTCCACGTCCGGTGGCAACAATATAAGCGCCTGCTTCTTTAGCGGCATAAGGATAAATTTCAGGAACAGGGTTTGCACAGGCAAAAACGATGGGTTTTGTTCCCATTCCTTTTATCCATTGGGGTTTTATAACATCTGGCCCTGGTTTACTTAAAGATATTAATACATCAGCTCCTTTTAAAGCTTCTTCTACATCATTTATTTTTTTAGGGTTGGTCTTTTTACAAAGATCCCATTTACGATAAAAGCGAGGATCTTTCTCTATGTCGCTTCGATCTTTATGTAATCCACCTTTAGAATCAAATAAAATCATTTTTTCGGGATCTGCTCCTGCTTGCAAGACTAACCGTGCAATGGTTGCATTAGATGCTCCTGCTCCGTGAAAAACAATTTTGATATCCTGTATTTCCTTATCAACAATCCGTAATGCATTAATCAATCCGGCAACAGTAACTGAACCGGTACCCTGAGCATCATCGTGCCAAACAGGAATATTACATTCTTCGCGCAAAGTATCCAACACTTTATAACAATTGGGTTGAGAAATATCTTCAAGATTTACTGCTCCAAAACTAGGTTGTAGCATTTTTACGAAGTCAATAATTTTATCCGGATCATGCTCTCCTTTATCATTATAACTATCAACACAAAGGGCAACGGCATCAATTCCGGCTAGATATTTCATTAAATAAGCTTTTCCTTCCATCACTCCTAAACCTCCTGGAGGGGTACAATCACCATCTCCCAAAACCCTGGTTGAGTCGGAAACTATAGCTACCATATTTCCTCTGTTGGAAAATTCAAACGATGCATTGTTATCGTCACGGATCGTTGTGGAGATTTTTGAAACCCCCGGGGTATAATACACATTAAACCAGTTAAACCCATAAACCCCAGCCTTTGGAAGAGTTTGTATTTTTCCTCCATAGAATTTATGGCTTAATAGTGCCAATTGTTTCAAAAACAATGTTTTAGCCTTAGCTATTTGTTCCTGGGAAAAATCAGCAGGAAAAAGATCTTCTAGATTTTTCAGGGACAGATCAATTTTAGACATGAGTACCTCCGTATTTAGTTTATAATTTATGGCTTAAACAATAATCAAAAATCATCTTCAAAAAAACAAACGTCAAACCTTATGTTATAAAACATAAAAAATAACTTTCTAGTCAGCTCCTATAAGGTTCGATAAGTCATCTATTCAGGATCCTTATCTAATATTTCATAATGTTGCAAAGGATCTTTTGTAATTTCTTTGTATTCTCTTCTATTTCTATAGATATCGCAAGCGAGATAAATAGCTTTTCTAAAAGAATCGGCAGAAGCTTTCCCTTGCCCTGCAATTTCGTATGCTGTTCCATGTCCTGGTGAGGTTCGAATAAAATCTAATCCGGCGGTAAAATTTACTCCCGAATCAAAAGCTAATGCTTTAAAAGGAGCTAATCCCTGATCATGGTACATGGCTAATACAGCATCGAATTTATTAAAATGGTTACTACCAAAAAAACCATCGGCAGGGTAAGGTCCTATTGCAAAAATATTTTCCTCTTTCGCTTTATCTATGGCAGGAATAATAATATCATTCTCCTCTGTCCCTATTAAACCATTATCTCCGGCATGTGGATTTAAACCAAGTACAGCAATTTTTGGTTTTCTAACTTTAAAGTCTTGAATAAGACTATGATTCATTATCCTAAGTTTATTCAAAATATTTTCAACATTAATTGCATTCGGAACTTCGCTAATTGGAATATGCCCGGTAACCACACCAATTTTTAGATTTTCGCTTACCATAAGCATAAGCGACTCTTCAGCATTACTTTCCTTAGTTAAATACTCCGTATGTCCGGGAAATTGAAACTGCTCGGATTGGATATTGTCTTTATTTATGGGTGCAGTTACCAATACATCAATTTTCTTTTCTTTTAAACTTTTTACCGCTTGTTCAAGAGAAATAAACGAGGACTCACCAGCAATAGGTGTTGATTTACCAAGCTCCACACGCACATTATCATCAAGACAATTAATAATATTTGCTCGTTTTGTGTTTGCTTCATCGGCGGACTTTATATTGTTAAAACTAAAATTTGCAATATTTAACGCTTTTCGATGATAAGCTGCTACTTTTGCTGATCCAAAAACTATAGGAATACAAAAATCAAGCACCCTATTATCCATTAATGATTTTATAATCACTTCGTAACTAATCCCATTAATATCTCCATGCGATATACCAACAACTATTTTATCTTGAATCATATATTTGTTTTTTTATAATTTTCTATTTTAAGCAAAATTAACAATTATTCGCTAAGTTTTATAACTGGTTCTTAAAGAAGTCAAAAAACAAACGAACACCAACACCTGTAGCTCCAACACCTCTATAGTTGTCTGCTTTTAGCAAAAAAGCAGGCCCGGCAATGTCAAGATGAATCCATGGATAATCTACAAAATGTTTTAAAAACATGGCCGCAGTGATTGCTCCAGCATCTTTTCCTCCAATATTTTTAATATCGGCAATAGCTGATTCCAGCATTTTATCATATTCGTCCCAAAGAGGAAATTCTACAATTCTTTCGTAAACATTATTGCCCGAAACTTTTAATTGATTCAAATCCTCATTAATCGTTGACATAGCAACAATGCCCATGTTGCCTATAGCATGAGCTGCTGAACCTGTAAGTGTAGCAATGTCGATAACTAACCTGGGGTTATATTGTTTTGCAAAAATCAACGCATCGGCTAAAACTAAACGTCCTTCGGCATCGGTATTTTTTACTTCAACAGTTACTCCATTCTTAAATTGTATAATATCATCTGGAACATACGCATTCCCATTGGTTCGGTTATCGGTAGCAGGTATAAGGGCTATCACATATACCGGCACCGCTGCTTTTGCCAAAGCATATAAAGCTCCTGCAACACTCGCTGCACCAGCCATATCCGACTTCATCGTATCTAAATAATTGCCGGGTTTTAAATTCATTCCTCCGGTATCATATACTATTCCTTTTCCAACTAAAACATATGGATTTTTATTGATTGCATTTTTAGGTTTCCAGGTTAAAACAGAAAAAGAGGGTGGATCCACACTTCCTTTATTTACCGTTAATAATCCATTCATTTTCAAAGACTCAATTTTCTTTTTATTAAATATTTCTACCTCAAAACCCGCTAATTGACCCATTTCCTCAAATTTATTGGCCAATTGTACAGCATTAAGACCGGCAACTGGTTCGTTTACCAAATCCCGGGTGTAATACATCGCTTGTAATAAAAAATTAAGTTGGTCGACTTGTTCTTCGGTAATTAGAGAACTAAAAATTTTTATTTCTTTAAGCGGATTTCTTTTCTCTTCTTTATTTGTTTGATATTTTACAAACTGATAATGACATAATCCCAATCCTTCGATAAAAGCCAAAGTAAGCTCAATATTTTCACTCAAGTCAACAACCAAAATTTCTTCGTGTTTATGCTCCTTTAAATCTTTATACAAATCTCCGGCTGCCCTCCTTAATTTTTCTTTTCGAGAAGCTACCTCTTTATCTGAATCAATAATATATATGTAGGACCATTTAAAATATGAATTGATTTTAACCTGCTTTTCATCCTCGGCAATTTGTCTTTTTATATACTCAAATTCGGTAGGTGTAAAAGAATATTCTATTAATTTTTCAACATCTGAGGTAAGGTATATTACCGGTAAATCAATTTGAAACGCTTCGGTTTTTGTGATTCTTATTTCCATCATTGAACATCTTTACGTGTAATTTGTAAAGTTAATAAATTTGATTCAAGTGATCATGTTAATATCATCCACAGAATTGTTTATTTTTGCATTTAATTAATCATTAAATGGAGAGAAATAAACTTTATAAAAAGGCACTAAGCTTTAAATTTTTAACAGTTGACGAAGGACTTTTGTTGTATAATAATGCTCCGCTAGATGAGTTAATTTATATAAGCAACACTTTAAAACAATATCAAAAACCGGGGAATATTGTCACCTGGCAAATCGACCGAAATATAAACATCACCAATGCCTGCATCTCACAATGTAAGTTCTGTAATTTTTACCGCAGACCAAACGA
This sequence comes from uncultured Bacteroidales bacterium, assembly GCA_964635605.1. GTDB lineage: Bacteria > Bacteroidota > Bacteroidia > Bacteroidales > UBA12077 > UBA12077. The sequence goes on from CAZWPU010000024.1 coordinate 14,544, forward strand.
TAAGGATGTTTATATTACTTCGATAGAAGAATATAAAACCAAAATAGATGAGTTATTTAAGTTAGGAGGCTCTCAGATATTATTGCAGGGAGGGTTGCACCCTAAATTAAAATTAGATTTTTATACTGGTTTATTCAGCGAGTTAAAAAGACTTTATCCGGATTTAAAATTGCATGCATTAGGTCCTCCCGAGATTGTTCATTTAGCAAGGCTTGAGAAAAAAAGTTACAAAGAGGTACTTGAGGCATTGATTGATGCGGGATTAAACAGTTTACCCGGAGCAGGCGCTGAAATTCTTTGCGACAGGGTAAGGCAAAGTATATCGCCCGGAAAAGCAAACACACAGCAATGGCTCGATGTTATGCGAGAAGCGCATAAACTAAATATGGTGACCTCGGCAACGATGATGTTCGGGCATGTTGAAACAAAAAGAGAACGTTTGGAGCATTTAGTAGCAATTCGCCAGGTTCAATCAGAAAAACCGGAAGATGCTCCGGGGTTTTTAGCTTTTATTCCCTGGCCTTTTCAGGATGAAAACACCGTTTTACAAAAACAAATGGGGGTTAAGAACAGGGTCACTTCGGAAGAGTATATCAGAACCATTGCTATATCACGAATTATGTTACCCAATATCAAAAATATCCAGGCATCGTGGCTTACCATAGGAAAAGATATTGCACAAATATGCCTACATGCTGGTGCCAACGATTTTGGTTCCATCATGATTGAAGAAAATGTGGTATCGTCGGCTGGCGCCGATTATACATTTGATGCAGATGGTATTCAGGCAGCAATCCGTGAAGCAGGATTTAAACCTCAATTAAGAAATCAGCAATACGAGCTTATTGACTAT
>CAZWPU010000025.1:0-8069 GCA_964635605.1 uncultured Bacteroidales bacterium
AATATTAAACAATATTATTAAATCATGGCAAATCATCAATCAGCAGCAAAAAGAGCAAGACATAGCGAGAAAGTAAGATTACATAATAAATATTATGGACGAACAACACGTAATATGATTAAAAACATACGTGCAACTACCGATAAAGAAGAAGCAACAAAGATGTTACCCAAAGTTACTTCAATGCTAGATAAATTAGCCAAGAAAAATATTATTCATAAAAATAAAGCTGCTAACTTAAAATCCAGCTTAACATTTTATGTAAATAATCTGTAACCATTAAATTTACAAAATAAAAAACAAAAACCTCGCTAACATTAGCGAGGTTTTTTTGTATTATTTAAAATCGTCGGCCTATAAACACCATATCATCCACCTGCTCATGGTTTCTCATCCATTCCTTAATAAAACGATCCAATTCTTGCCTTTGTTCTTCCATTGACTTATCCTGTATGGATAGTAAAAGGTCTTTCATATTCTTTTTCCTAAACTTACGGCCGTCTTCTCCTCCAAACTGGTCAGCATATCCATCAGAGAAAACATAATATGTATCTCCTTTTTCTACCTTTATTTCATGATTAGTAAACTTTTTGGACTGATGAACACTTGTCATTCCGATTGGAAATCGGTTGGCTTTGATTTCTGTAAGTTCTCCATCTCTGATAATCACTAAAGGATTGTAAGCTCCGGAATACTCCAAAACATTTTTCTTGCGGTCATAACTGATTAAAGCCAGATCCATTCCATCATTAACCACTCGTTCTCCCTCTACATTTTTTTGGTGTAGGGCATTGATAATTTCCACATCGAGTTGATCCAAAATTTCCGAAGGTTTTAAAATGCCATATTCACGTACAATTTTCGTAAGCATACTATGGCCTAAAATAGAGAGGAAAGCACCAGGCACACCATGTCCTGTACAATCCACTGCGGCAATCATTTCTTTATCGTCAAAAGTTTCGAACCAGTAAAAATCACCACTTACAATATCCTTAGGTTTAAAAAACACAAATGTTTTTTCAAAAGGAACTTCAGGAGGCAATACTGCAACTTGTATTCTTTGTGCATATCGAATACTATCGGTAATATCTTTATTTTTCTTTTCCAGCTCCTCACTTTTTTGTACAACTTCAGCGGTTCTTTCATGTACTTTTTCTTCAAGGATTTTCTTTTCCTTAATAAGATTTTTTTCACGCACTTTTATATAGGCTACAATGATAATTAGTCCCAATATTATTACCGATACAATAAACCACCAGGTTTTATAAAAAGGAGGTTTAATGATAAAAGAATATGTTATTGGTTCTTCATTCCATACACCATCACTATTTCTGGCTTTCACTTTAAACGTATAATTTCCTGGAGGCAAGGATGAATAGTTTGTCACCGTTTGAGTGGTAACAGGCCTCCACTCTTTATCAGCGGGCTCTAACATTATTTGATACCTAACCGCATCGGGATTGGTTAGGCAAACACTATTATAATCGAAAATAAATGAGTTCTCGGTAAAATTAAATTTCTGCCCAGGAATCATTTCTCGGTCATTTAGGTTTACTCTAAGTCGAGAAATATGCGTTAGTGGTTCATGGGATAACTCTACATCTAAAGCAGGTTGATATTTAATAACTCCTTCAACAGTACCAAACCATAAATTTCCATCTGTATCCAAAAAGGTTGCATTATCTTTTGCTTCAATGCCTGTAAAACCACTTTTGGCAGTATAGGTATGTATTTTCCCTTCGTGGTCGATTTTATTTAAACCACTACTTGTTCCAATATAAATATTGTTATTGTTATCTACATTTAACAAGGTAATTAAATTAGATAACAAGCCATCATTCTGAGTATAATGTTTAATGATTTTCTCTCCGTCACAAACAAAAACACCTTTGGTATTGGTTCCAATCCATATATTCCCATCCTTATCTTCAGTTATACATTTAGGTGTAAATAAACCCTCCATATCAATTTTTTTAAAGGAGGTATCTTTAATTACATTTAAACCTTTACCATAATTTAAGCCGACCCATATTCTTCCTTGTGAATCGGCATAAAGGGCAGTAATATCAGATGAATTTAATCCATGCATCTGAGTGAGTAGCTGACTTTTATTCTCATCAATATCATAATATATTAACCCTTCCATGGTTCCTACCCATAGCTGATTATTTTTATCGATATCCATCGCCGTAACCTGATCAGTTCGGATATAGCGATTGATCACCGGATTATATTCAAACCGTCCGGTCTTATAGTTAAACATACTCACGCGATTATCATTGGTTCCTAACCAGATGTTTCCATTATTATCATTTTTTAAAAATCTTATTTGACTTCCTATGGAATGAGACTTATCGCTATAGTGTAAAAATTTCTTGCCCGAAACCTGAGGAGAGTAAACAGAAATTCCATTGTTGGTGCCAAACCAGTATTTCCCATCTTTATCCTGGGTAATAGCCCATACTTGCTGATCAATTAATCCATCGTCAACACCGAATGTAACAAATTTTTCACCCTTAAAAATGGCCAGTCCATGCTCATTGGTTCCGATTAATATATTACCTTCAACATCCTGAAGAATTTTCCAAATTTTATGATCATCCAGTCCATTGCTTTTATCAAAGGTTTTTAATCCATCTTCAGAGATTTTTGTAATTCCTCCTCCCCACGTTCCTACCCATATATTGCCGTTACGATCTTCAGCAATAGTACTAATCCAATTATTGGCTAATTTTTCCCTCGAATCATAAATTTTAAATTTCTGTTTTTCCTGAATATATCTATATAACCCGCCATGATAAGTACCAAACCATAAATCTCCGTTTTTATCTTCTAACATGGAAGTTATCTGAAAATAGGTGGTTAACCCTTCAGGCATGTGTCGTTCAAAAGAGTTTTGTGATGAATCATATTTTCGGATTCCTGCATCTGTAATAAAAAATATGGAATCTTTAGCAATAATTCCCGAGAAAACCTGATCGCTTAACGTTCTTCCTTTAAAATGATCAAATTTTAAGCTATCGGTTAAATTATACGGATCTTCGAGTTTTATTAACCCATCGCCAAGAGTTGAAATCCACAATATACCATCTTTATCGTATAAAAAAGAGGTGATTTCGGCATTAATAAACTCACTAACAGGATGAATCATCATTTTTTCGTCATCAAGCAAAGTAATGGCTCCGGTTTTATGGCCCATCCAAATTTTTTGATTGGAATCTTTATACAACGCTTTTATCCCCCCTTCAGCAATTCCGTCTTCGGCAGTATAATTGATAAAATTTACGCCATCAAACCGGGATATTCCACTTTCGGTGCCAATCCATAGATATCCTTGATGATCTTGTACCAAATCATATACTTTCGATTGCGCCAACCCTTCTTTTACGCTATAATAATCGAAATAATACGTTTGTGCTGACAGGGTAAAACTCCACAGCAACAATGCTGTATTAAAAAAAGTTATCCGCAAAAAAGTGCGAATAACTTTTTTATTCATTGTTTTTTTTTCAAAAATCATAGGATATTTTTTTATCTGTCTTTTGCAATAAAGAAAAATGTTCCTCCCTCATCTTCCAAACCATCAATTTTTCCAAACTGAGGCTTTTGCATTCCATCTTTAGCCACTGCAACAGTTACTTTAGATACAACATTTTCAATGGGTAAACATGCATTAGGATTATTTCTTAATGCATTAGCAAAAGTCCTGGTAAATTGAGAATGGTCAACAGCTAATTCATAGCCCGCTGAAGAAAATACCTGCGATGATTTAAATTTAGTTGCTTCCCAGTCGCCACAATCCCGTTCTTTTAATCCCGATCTCATAGCCTGGTAAAATGTAGGCCCCGACTCACAAGCATCTGTAATAACAAGCGTATGCGTAATAAATTTTGAATACGATTGCAATGCTGCTTTTAAAGCGTTTATATTAAAATAAGTAAACTCATCATCACGTTTAGCATCTGTAGGTACCCAATAACCAACATCATTAATAAATTTTCCATGACCGGCATACCAAACCAACAAAGAATTTACATTATTACTTCTTACCAAATCACGCAATTCAATGGAGAAAAATCGTTCCATTTCTGCTTTGGGCATATCTTGTTTATGAATAATATTATGGATTTTATAATTTGCCAATGCGGCTTTCATCATACTAACATCTTTTATAGGGCCATCAAGGCTGGCAAATGTTTCATAATCCGAATTTTCAATAAATACTACCCAGGTTTTCCCCATTGGATTTTCTTGTGAAATCTCAAGCGCCTCACGATTTAATGTATATTCCTGTTCGGTAATATTTCCATAAATATCTTCAGCTTTAATTCCAAATCGATTTTTGTTAGCTATATCGATAGTGGCAAAAAACTCAGGATTAATAGCATCTACAGAATAGCTGGCAGTCATTTCATCCACAATAATACTTTTAATCTTGCTTTCGTCGTTTACTTGTCCTTCAACATAAAGTTTTCGGTTATCAACATCCAAATAAATTTCTCCCGTAGATGATGCATAAGGAGCTATTAAGCTAATCTCTGGTGGATTAATTTCTGTTCGGTTTAGTTTATATGTAGTGGCCAACACATTATTATAAACATCGGCCACAGTAACTGACATAGCATCTTTATCTTTAACATTTATTGTAACTGTGAATTCATTGTTTGCGGCCTCTTCATCAAAAGTTACATCTTGATCTTCAATTTTGGCATATTTTAAATCGCTTTCATCGGCTATAACTCCTTTTAAGGTAACTTCAGCAGCATCCTCAATTACATTAATTTTTTGACCTTCACTTTCTGCAGGATCTAAAAAGGTAATAACGGGTTTATTCTCTTCACGATTGAGTTCATATAATCTGTTTTTTACCTTTTCCAATCGTTCTTTAGTCTCTTCGCTATTATCGTCAGATAGTTCACGGTACTTTTTATAATCGCTCACAGCTTTCTGATATTGGGTAATTTCTTCATTTGATTTTGCCCGGTGAAAATAAGCTAACGCATTTTCAGGATCTAACGATATCACCTTACTAAAATCGTTTATCGCACTCTGATGTTGATTAAACTCCTGATAATATAAGCCTCTTGAAAAGAATGCTTCTTCATCATCAGGTGAAAAGATGATCATTTTTGACAAATCATTGATCGCATTGGGGTAATCAACTTTTTCTTTATAAATCTTACTTCTGATCCACAATGCTTGTTTGCTTTTATCGTCAATTTGTAATGCTTTATTACAGTTAGCAAGAGATTCGTCTAGCTTTTTCGCCTTAAACAAAACATCGGCAAGAGCAACATAACCATCTATAACACCCGGAGCTTTTCCAATTGATTTTTTAAAATCAGTTTCGGCTTGATTATAATTAGTCAATCTCTCGTTAATAAAACCTCTGCGATAGTAGTTATTTGCTGTTTCCTGTAATTTTAACAACTCATTACTTTCTTTCAAGGCTTTATCGTACTGTTCAAGGGCAATATAAGACTCCATTTTAAGCCGGTATGCATCAACATGCTTTTTATCTAATGTGGTAACCTTTGATAGCATGGGAATGGCTTCTTCATATTGCTCTAATTCATAATACAATCGACCGACATTATAGAAAATGGATTTGTCTTTACTTTCAAAAGTAGTAGCTCTTTTATAATCGCTGGCGGCTTCAGTCTTTTTCCCAATTTTTTCGTAAGCTTCAGCCCGTGCAACATAAGCATCTGTATATTCAGGATTCTCCTCAATTAATTTTGTAAATTGAGCGATTGCATCTTCGTAATTTCCAGAAGCTGCAAATTCTTTACCCGTACTGTATAATTTCGGACTACACTGTACAAACGAAATTAATACAATAAATAGTGGAGTAAGAATGATGGTACGGTTAAATTTTCTTCTCATATTATTACGCTTTAATTAGTTTTTTGGTTAAGTTGTTAATAATTTAGTTTTATCAAATTTACAAAAGCTTTTAATAATTTTAAAATTTTATGATAACCCTTTACTAATTATTATTAAATATAGTTTTATTTTTGATTAAAAGAAGCTTACTTTTGCCCAATTTTTCTTGTTCAGTAAATTTACTACTAATTTGTGGAGCATGTACTCCTTTCACAAACTTTTTATTCCCAACAAAAACGCGGGCTTCGTCCCACAAATCATTATTAATAAAATAATTTAATACTTTAGCGCCTCCTTCAATAATTACTGATTGTATATTCTGCTCTAAAAAAAGCTCAAAGAGTTGTTTATCAAATCCCTGATTATAATCTACAAATTCGATACCAATATTTGAATAAAAAATTTTTTTTGATTTGTTTTTTATTGATTTATCAGCAATTATAATCGTTTCAGCATCTTTATTAAAAATATTTAAATAAGATGATAGCTTTAAATCTCGATCAAAAACAATACGAAAAGGATTTTTCCCCGGCCAGTTACGTGTTGTTAAAGAAGGATTATCTGCTTTTGCTGTGTTAGTTCCAATTAATATGGCTTGTTCTTCGTCCCGCCATTTATGTACAAGCATTTTCGAAAATTCATTCGTAATCCAGGTTGGCTTAATAGGATGATCTTTGGTACGTAAAACATCAATAAATCCATCCAATGTTTCAGCCCATTTTAAAATAATGTATGGACGCTTTTTTTCATGAAAAGTAAAAAAACGTTTATTTACCACCCTCGATTCTTTTTCAAGCACACCAACCGTAACTTTACATCCGGCATGTTTTAATATTTCAATTCCTTTCCCTGAAACATGTGAGGCTGTATCAGTAGTTCCAATAACAACCTCAGGAATTTTTAACCGCGCAATTAAATTAGCACAGGGTGGTGTTTTTCCGTAATGTGAACATGGTTCAAGATTAACATAAAGGGTCGATTTTTGTAATAACTCTTTGTTTTTTACTGCATTTATTGCATTTACCTCAGCATGTGCTTCTCCACATTTTCGATGATAACCTTCTCCAATAATTTTATTATCGCATACAACTAACGAGCCCACCATTGGATTAGGTGCAGTATTTCCTAAACCTAACCTTGCTAATTCTATGCACCGCTGCATATATTTTTCTTTTATTGTATTATCGATCATACAATTTTTTTAAATTTGAAAAATGAGGTCAAAATATACGATAAAGAAAATAATTTCGCTAATAAAATCAGAATTAAACGACTATTACCCATTACAGGAAATAAATAGTTTTATATATCTTATTTTACATTATTATTTCAAATACTCAAAAGTACAAATACAATTAAAACAAGATGAAGAGATAAATGATAATCTAATTACCCAAATAATAACTAATATTAAAGAATTAAAAACGTTTAAGCCCATACAATATATTCTAGGGCAAACAGAATTTTATAATCTTCTTTTTATTGTAGTTCCGGGAGTTTTAATTCCTCGTCCGGAAACAGAAGAGTTAGTAGACTGGATTCTTGCTGAAAATAAAAATCAATTTCAAAAAATAGCCGATATCGGAACGGGAAGTGGTTGCATTGCTATTTCATTGGCTAAAAACCTACCCAAATCATTTATATATGCATTTGATAATTCTGCTGATGCTCTATCAATTACCCGCCGTAACAGCAAATTAAATCGAACGGAAATTCATATCTCTTACTTCGATATTTTAAATAAAAACAATCAGCTTGAGGAAACTTTTGATATAATTGTAAGCAACCCTCCTTATATAACTGAAAAAGAAAAACAATTTATGCAACCTAACGTACTAAATTATGAACCCGAAGAAGCTCTATTTGTTTCCAACGATGATCCTCTACTTTATTACAGAGTAATCATTGATTTTGCGCTTAAACATTTAAAAAAAGGAGGAAAAGTATATTTTGAAATTAATGAAAATCTTGGGAAAGAAACCGCATTGCTCCTTGAAGAAAAAAATTTTCAAAACATACAGTTAAAAAAAGATATCAACGACAAATACAGAATGATACGAGGGATTTTAAAATAAAATGTATGGCAAAACCCAAAAAGATACCAACAAAACAGGCATTAGAAAAAGCCCAAAACCTATGTGCTCAAAAGGAAAAATGTATTAAAGATATAAAACAAAAATTCT
>CAZWPU010000025.1:8169-15295 GCA_964635605.1 uncultured Bacteroidales bacterium
CAAAACCTATGTGCTCAAAAGGAAAAATGTATTAAAGATATAAAACAAAAATTCTATCAATGGGGTATTAATAAAAACGATTTTGAACCTTTAATAACAAATCTTATTGAAGATAAATTTATTGACGAAGAGCGTTTTGCAAAAGCCTTTGCTAAAGAAAAATTCCGGTTTAATAAGTGGGGAAAAGTAAAAATTGAATTTACATTAAAACAAAAAAATATTCCTGAAGATTATATTCAAAAAGGCCTGAATGAAATTCCTTTGTACGAATACCATCAAGTGCTGGAAAAAGAACTAATAAAAAAATTAAAATCATTGAAAGATACTGACGAATTCACCATAAAATCTAAGCTTGTAAGGTTTGCTGTTTCAAGAGGATTTGAAAATGGCAAGGTATTTGATATGGTAAACTCAATGGTAAATAAACGAAAAGATAAATAAAAATTTATTCATTAAACAAATGTTTAAACTGAATATTACTTATTTTTACGTATAGATAAAATCAAACAGTACATGTTAAGAGATTTAAAAATATTTTTTATTTTATTGGCTGCATTGATTGTTTCTTTTCAGTCGTGTACGGTTATTAACGCTTCACAAAAGAAACCCAAGTGGGTGTCTCAAAAACCCATTGATAATGAATATTATATTGGTGTTGGCAAATCAAATAAAACAAACAACGATTATTTACAAGCAGCAAAGAATAATGCTTTAGCCGATCTGATTTCAGAAATTTCAGTCAACATCTCTACCCACTCATTACTTCATCAGTTTGAGGATAACTCAGGGTTTAAAGAAAGTTATGAAGCCTACATTAACTTAAAAGCCAAAAATGAAATTGAGGGGTATGAATTAATCAATACCTACGAAGATAAAACTGAGTATTGGGTTTATTATCGTCTTTCAAAAGCCGAATATGCACGAAAAAAACGCGAAAAACTGGAGAAAGCAAAAAATTTATCCAAAGATTTTTTTGAAAAAGCACAAGCCTCAGAGAAAAAATACGATATCAATAACGCGATCATCTTTTATGTTAAAGCGTTTGATGCCATTAAAAAACATTTAGACGAAGATTTATCCACATTTCTTCTAGAAGAGGGAAAGGTCTACCTTGATAACGAAATTTTCCAATCGATACAAGAAATTTTTTCAAATATTGTTATAAAACCTGAAAAAGAAATCTTTGAAATAAATGCTCTATCTGCTTACAGTGAGCCGGTTTATGCCAAAGTTAAATACAAAACATCACTTGAAACACAAAACCTGGAGAATATTCCAATCGTTTTTTATTTTCCTAATTCACAAATTAATACTCAGGAAAAAGTATTATCAAAAAGCGCTGGAATAATTAAATGCTCTATTGCGAATCAAGCTCCTAAAGGAAAAAATCAACTAATCAGAGTACAATTTGATATTGATAATTATCTTGGTAAGGATGCTCCGGATAACTTTCTAAAGCAAATGTTTTCAGAAAGAGGAACAATTCCCTACGGCAATATTATGGTTGAAGTTAATGAATTATTTGCATATCTTGAATCGGAAGAATTAATTTTTGGACAAGCCAGTAAAAGAAAACCCGTTACCAATATTTTAAAATCAGAACTTTCCGAAAATTTTTTCTCTTTTACTGAAGATAGGAAAAAAGCAGATGTATTAATTAAAATAAAATCATCAGTTAATGAAGGTGAAAAATTGGATCAATATAATTTACATACCGCTTTTTTAAATTGTAGCATATCTATTAAAAATCTAAAAACCGGAATGGAAGTCTTTACGCAAAATATTACGAATGTTAAAGGGATGAAATCTGGGAGCTACAACAATGCTGCCGAAAATGCAATTGAAAAAACAAAAGAAAAAATTAGTAGCGAAATGATACCCGAAATAAGAACAATTAAACTATAAAAACAAAAATCTCAATTATTAATTTTAAAATTCAATGTTATGAAAAAGAGAATTTACAAATCATTTGGATTACTGTTGGCAGGAGCTGTTATTTTTGGCAGCACCTTTACCAGCTGTAAATCAAAAAAAGAAGTAACCGATGTTAAGGGTGAAACTTTAATTGAAGTCTACTGCTCAGGGCCAGATTACAGAAGCGATAAAAATAATTTTAGAGCGAATGCTACTGGCGAAAGTACAGATATGGAAATTGCCCGTAAAAAAGCAACCAGCAACAGTAAAGCTGCTCTGGCAGGTCAGATCCAAACTATAATTAAAGGAACAACTGACAACTATGTTAACTCACGTGAATTTAACAATGTTGAAGAAGTAGAAGAAAGATTCGAGTCTCTTTCAAGAGAAGTAATCAATCAACAACTAAACAACGTAAAAACTATTTGCGAAAAAATTACGCAAACCAAAGCCGGAACATATAAATGCTACATGGCTATTGAAATGTCAGTTGATGCTTTAGAAGAAGCACTTAACAACAGGCTTTCAAGAGATCAGCGTTTAAAAGTTGATTATGATTACGAAAAATACAAAGAAACTTTCGACAAAGAAATGGAAAAATTGGAACAAAGTGGTGGTTATTAATACCATTTAAACAACAATTTAAAGGGAGCTCTTCGCTCCCTTTTTTATTGGTTCAACAGTTAAATTACTTAAGATTTGTTACTTTTGTAAAAATTTGTATAACATTAAATAATTATGATTAGTAACGAACAGTTAAAAGAACTTGAAAAACGTACGGATGCGTTGAGGAGGCATCTTTGACATAGATGGAAAAACCATTCGAATAGAAGAAGAGGAAGAAAAAACACAGGCTCCCGATTTCTGGGACGATCCTCAACAAGCAGAAAAGCAACTAAAACAAATCTCGGGATTAAAAGCATGGACAAATGCTTTTAACGAAATAAGAACCCAGGTTGATGAGCTTCAGCTTGCGCTCGATTTTTATAAAGAAGGTGAAATGGAGGAAGCAGAAGTTGATCACCAATATGAAAAAACCCTCAAGCTCATTGAAGATCTGGAGCTAAAAAATATGCTTCGTAACGAAGAAGATGCCTTAGGTGCTTATTTACAAATAAATCCGGGAGCTGGAGGAACTGAAAGCCACGACTGGGCTGAAATGCTGATGAGAATGTACATTCGCTGGGGCGAACGAAACAATTATAAAGTTAAAGAAGTAAATTATCAACCTGGCGATGAAGCTGGAATAAATACAGTTACCCTGGAATTTATCGGCGAATATGCATATGGATATCTAAAAAGTGAGAATGGCGTTCACCGCTTAGTGCGCCTCTCGCCATTTGATTCCAACAACCGAAGACATACATCGTTTGCATCTGTTTATGTTTCACCCGTTGTGGATGATAACATTGAAATCAATATTAACCCTGCAGATATAACATGGGAAACATACAGATCCAGTGGTGCAGGAGGCCAACATGTTAATAAAGTAGAAACCGCCGTACGCTTACGTCATGCACCAACTGGTATTGTTATTGAAAATCAGGAAACCCGCTCACAGTTAAAAAATAAAGAAAATGCTATGCGGATGCTGAAATCCCAACTTTACGAAATAGAATTACGCAAAAAATCCGAAGAAAGAGCCAAAATTGAAGGCGAAAAGAAAAAAATTGAATGGGGTTCTCAAATACGAAATTATGTTCTTCACCCCTATAAATTAATTAAGGATGTACGCACAAATCTCGAAACAGGAAATGTACAGGATGTACTGGATGGAAATCTTAACGACTTTATAAAAGCTTATTTAATGGAGTTCAGCGGGAAATAAAAAATGTAGAGATAAAAAATTTTGGTCTCTACATTTTCCCTAATATTTACAAATTTACCTTTTTATCTTTCGGATACTTAACAGCAAATTTTATTTGTAGAGTTTTCGATTCTAATGCTTTTATTTTAAAATCCCAGGTTAATTTACCATTTGTAGTATTTACTTTTGCCCCCGATTTTTCCACATGTTCTACTTCAATATCCTCGTGCGTTGAAACCGGAAACAGATCTTCGACGATTATAGCTATATCTGATCTTTTGGTGTTTTTAATCTTTATTTCCCATCCATACGTTTCTTTTTTATTTAATCCCAAAAAACTTCTGCTTTCCAAATCTTTTATTTTTGTTCTAGTAACCACAACAGATTCATCTCTTCCCAGGGATAAATCAAGGGTATCTCCAGAAACCGCAGGATTTATTGTTGATGTTCCCACAAAAGCACCTTCGAAAAATATATTGGCTTGTCCTGGCAATAAATTATACCCTTCCCATCCTGTTATTTTTGCCAACAAATAAGCTGTTTCATCAATTTTGGGTACGGTAAAATAAGTATAATCGGCATTCAGCGTAAAAGAATTTACTTGTACCGAATATTTTTGTCCATCGGATGGTATGGAGTAAGGAATATCAATCATAAATGAAACGTTGGTTTGATTTTCAAAAGTTTCAAAACTGACATCATATGCAACATTCATTTCTTTATCATAACTATATACTTCCATCGACTGATTTGTTTTTGCTTCAGCTTGTGGTCGGGAACGTGAAAGAGAATACTTGGGAGTAAAAAAACTTAGATACCAAGGATTAATTTGGGGTTTTTCATTATTTAATTGAGGATTTCCTGTTGATACCGTTAGTTTTATATTATTCCAATCCTCTCCACTCGATTGAAAAACTTTTGCTTTATAACTCATCTCAACAGGTTGGGTAATATCAATTGCTCTTAAATCGTACTCAGGAATCCATCCTGCATTAAAAGTAAGATACTTTAAATTAAAAATAGCTTTACCCGCTTTAGCGGCTTGCACCTGAGCAACCACTTCTGAAGTTGGTTCATTTTTTTCAGCTCGCTTACTATTCAACTGATTCTGAATCCTTTGAATTTGTTCGTTTGCAAATTTTATATCCTTCGTAATTTTTAGTTCATTTTCTTTTATCCGGCTTAATTCGGTATGAAAATATTTCATAGCAGCTTTCAACGCATCCACATTTAATCCATTTTGTTGTCCTCCAATAGACTTATTCGCTAATAAAATTTCATGCTCCGCATTGTAAATATCCAGCTTGTTTTCTAAGTCAGTTTTCTTATATTGCCAATAAGTTAGGCTATCTTCAAGCATCTGAACCTCTTTGGTTTTCTCTTGACTTTTAAGATAATTAAGTTGGTAATTCACGGAAAGAATAGTAAAATCTCCAAACCCGGATAATTGAATACTCTGTTGATTAATAGTCCGTGGAAGATTAGTAAAAACGATAGAAGTAATTCCCGAAGGTAAAGTAATTGAACCTTCTCTTTCAACCTGAGCTCCCTGTCTGTATACAGTAACTTCCTTAATTTGGGAAGATAAACTTAATGTGTTTTGATTCGCAAAAATGGGCGTAAACACTACGATCAACAAACATGTTAAAAATAAGTTTCTCATCATCAGTACGTTTTAATTAAATAATAAAAATAAGAATAAAATAGTGGGAATTTCGTTTTTCATGATTAAATAATTAATTTCGATAGATCAAATTATTAAAATCATTACTACTAAATAACATTATTATGGGTTTTAAATCTTTATTATTCACCATCCCCGTTTTTCTGCTACTAACATCATGCCAATCCGGTTATCAAAAAGCAGAATCTACCATCAACGGAACAGACATGAAGCGAATTGTAACCGAGTTTGCTTCGGATGAATTTTTAGGAAGAAAACCATTTACACGGGGAGAAAAAAAAGCGGTTGATTTTCTTATTAATGAATATAAACGGATTGGACTTGAACCGGCAATGAATGGAAGTTATATTCAGGAAGTTCCGATGGTTGAAGTAAAAAACACGCCTGATAAAACAATGAAATTTAATCTACGTAACTCCTCCCTTGAACTTAACTATAAAGATGATTTTGTTGCTTTTTCCAAGCAACTGGTTGTTGAAATCAATCTAAAAAATTCGGAAGTTGTATTTGCAGGATATGGTATTGTTGCTCCTGAATATAACTGGAACGATTATGAAGGGATCGATGTAAAAAACAAAATTGTAATTGTATTAGTCAACGATCCGGGGTTCGGAACAGCTAACAAAGATTTCTTTAACGGCAATGCCATGACCTATTATGGCCGTTGGACTTATAAATATGAAGAAGCTGCTCGACAGGGAGCTAAAGGAATACTTATTATTCATGAAACAGAACCTGCAGGTTACCCATGGGGTGTTGTATTAAATGGAGCGATCATCCCGAAACTCTATCTAAAGCCCAACGACAATTACTTGTCTAAGTGTGCTATGGAAGGATGGATTACCAACAACGCTGCACATGAGCTTTTTTCAATGGCCGGATACGACCTTGATGATATAAAAGAACAAGCGCAACAACCCGGATTTACACCAGTAAATCTAAAAGCACGATTAAATCTGTCCATTAAAAGCAGTCATAAATTCGCCACATCAAAAAATGTAATTGGGATTCTTCCTGGTACAGACCGTGCTGATGAGGTAATAATATATTCGTCACATTGGGATCATTTAGGCGTAGGTGAGCCCATGAATGGAGATTCTATTTATAACGGAGCAGTAGATAACGGAACAACTACAGCATGGATGCTGGAAATTGCCGAGGCTTTTGCCAGTTTAAGAAAACGTCCATCAAGAACCATCATGATTTTATCGCCAACAGCTGAAGAACAGGGTTTGCTGGGGGCTAAATATTATGTTGAAAATCCAATATTTCCATTACATAAAACGGTAGCAAATATTAACAATGATTTGTTGTTACCCTTTGGCCCATATAAAGATGTGATGATTACCGGTTATGGAAAATCTGAGTTGGATGATTATATTGAACGTTTTGCGAAAGAATATGATCGCTATGTTTTACCCGATCCAAATCCACATACCGGAATGTATTACCGTGCCGACCATTTTAGTTTTGCACAGGCAGGTGTTCCTGCAATGTTTGCTCGCGGAAATTGCGACAGCAGAGAATTTGGTAAAGAATGGGCAGCACAAATGGAAAAAGAATGGCTAAATTACTATTATCATAAACCTACCGACGAGTATGACCCTAAAACATGGAGCTTTGAAGGTATTGTTGATGATGCAAAATTAATGTTTCGCATAGGCTATGAACTAGCCAACAGCGACTATTTCCCAAAATGGAAGGAAGGGTCTGAGTTTAAA
>CAZWPU010000026.1:0-15130 GCA_964635605.1 uncultured Bacteroidales bacterium
TGTTTTGAGATAATTAAAGTAATAAAAATAACGTTTTAAAATGAGATTACAAATAATTAATGCTAATTGATGATTGATTTCTCCCTGATAAGCAAAAAAATATATTTAATTGTTTTTTGAAAATTTTATTTGAAAAAAAGAAAAATTATTCCTCAATTTGTATATCATTTAATATTCTTGGCTAATGAAAAAGGTGATTTTGTTGTTAGGTGGAAATAAGGGCAATAGGGCATATTATATGGATAGCGCTCGTGAAATGATTGAGCAAACCATTGGGGAAGTCTTGCAATCATCAGCTATTTATGAAAGCGCTCCATGGGGATTTCAAGCGGAACAAAAATTTTACAATCAGGTTGTGGTTGTTATAACAAGATTAGCCCCATCTGCTATTTTAAAAAAGATTTGGGAGATAGAGAAAAAATTAGGGCGGATTAGAGTGGGAAATCAATATTCTTCTCGTACTATTGATATTGATATTTTATTTTATGAACAAGAAATTATTGATACTCCAGATTTAGTGGTGCCACATCCTCAACTACACCAACGACGTTTTACGTTAACTCCGCTAGCTGAAATTTTACCGCATTGGGTTCATCCGAAGTTTAATCAATCTATAGATGTTTTGCTTAATCAATGTACAGACTCATCCAGCGTTGAGGCTCTAAAACCATAATTTATATTTTGCTTCCGAAAGCCAAATCTCCTGCATCTCCTAATCCAGGAACTATGTATGATTTTGAGGTTAGTTCGTCATCCACATCTCCTGCCCAAATAGTAACATTCTCCATCGGAATATGTTTTTTTACATAGTTAATGCCCTGATTGCTTCCAATAATGGTAACAATGTGGGTATGTTTTGGTTCCCCTCGTTCTAAAAGCGCTTTATAAGCAATTTCCATCGATGCTCCCGATGCAAGCATTGGGTCTGATAAGATCAGAATTTTTTTATCAATGGAGGGACTGGATAAATGTTCAAACTGAATGGAGAAAGAACCATCCTTATGATACTTTCGATGAGCAGAAATGAAAGCATTTTCTGCATTGTCAAAATAATTTAAAAATCCTTGATGAAAAGGAAGCCCGGCACGTAATATGGTAGCGTTTACAATGGGCGAAACAGGAACGATCATTTTTGAAATACCCAGCGGAGTAGTAATTTTTTTTTCTTTATATTCTAGTTCTTTACCTATTTCATAAGCGAACATTTCTCCAATCCGCTCCATATTTCTTCTGAAACGCATACTGTCTTTCTGAATCTCTTTGTCGCGCAGTTCAGAAATAAACAGATTCATCAATGTTTTTTTGTGAGATAGAATATGTATCATTTTGTTTCTTTTAAATAAACAAATTAAGCATATATTTTGTCGGTTCAAAGGTACATGTTTTTTCTTTGATGTTAAAATTGGGATGCATGATTCAAATACTTTTATAGATTTCCTTCATCGGCGTAGCTATAATAATTGGTATCAGCAATAATAATGTGATCCAAAACCTTTATGTCCAGAAGGTTTCCCGCATCAACTAATTTGCGGGTTATCGTATTATCGGCATTGCTGGGAGCTTTATTTCCCGAAGGATGATTATGGCACAAAATAATTGAGCTGGCTAAATTTTCAATAGCATGTTTTAGAATGACCTTCACATCAATTACGGTTCCCGATACACCACCCTGACTTATTTTCTTTTTTTCAATAATACGGTTCGCCCGGTTTAATAATAATATCCAAAATTCTTCATGAGGTAAGTCACCCAGTAAGGGTTGAAAAAAATTAAATACATCGTTGCTTTTCGTAATCTTTTTCTTTTCAATAATTTCCGAAATTTTGCGCCTTTTCCCCAGCTCAAGTGCTGCAATAATGGTAATTGCTTTGGCTTCACCTATTCCTTTGTTTTTAATAAGTTCGTTAACACCTAGTTTTCCCAGTTCGTTTAAATTGTTTTTTACATTTTTAAGGATGCGCTTAGACAGATCCACTGCCGATTCGTTTTTTGTTCCAGAACCAATTAATAAGGCTATGATTTCGGCATTGCTTAAACTTTGAATTCCTTTTTTTAAGAGCTTTTCTCTGGGTCGATCTTCAACCGCCCATTCTTTTATCTTTAGGTTATATTTTTCGGCCATTTTTGTGATGAAATTAATTTTAGGATTAAGTTAATAATAAATGAGCGAAAAATAAAAAAGGCATGAAAAAATCATGCCTTTATAAAATGGTAAATACCACTATCTTTATAATAAGGGTTTTAATTTTCCTTCCAAATTACTTTTTGGTACAGCCCCCACTTGTTTATCAACAATCTCGCCACCTTTAAAAAATAAAACGGTAGGAATATTTCTTATTCCATATTTTGAGGCTACACCAGGGTTGCTATCCACATCAAGCTTCGTACATATCACCTGATCTTTATAGTCTTCAGATAATTCTTCGACAATGGGGCCTATCATACGGCAGGGACCACACCATTCCGCCCAAAAATCTACAATTACAGGTTTGTCTGACTTTATTACAACTTCTTCGAAATTGGAATCATTAACTTCTACGGTCATAATTTTTAATTTTTTATGTTATTATTAAATTGTTATTTCTTAAAAGAGTTATGTTGCATAGATACAAATTTACGGATAATTTGTTTAATTTATCGAATATTGTATCTCACTTTTTTCATCAAGGTAGTTAATCAATTCGTTTGTAATATCTATCCGCTCTGATCTTGAGAACATGTTGACAACAATATTTTCTTCGGTATCTACAATTTTAAATTTTAAGATTGCTTTCCCTTTTTTCGTTAATGCAAACTCCTTTATTTCTTCAATTAGCCCATTAGAAATACTATTTAGCGGGATGGTTAATGAAATACTTTCAACTAAATCTTCGCGTACCTGGCTTAATAACATGATTTGTTTGATCTTAAATTCAAGTTCGTTATCCCGGTATGGTTTTGGTTGCGCTTTCCCTTTAATAAGTAACGAATAATCTTCATAACAATATTTTCTAAAATTTTCATAATCTTTACCAAAAAGAGCAAACCGATATGATTCGGAATAATCCTGTAAAGTTAAAAAACCATAAGGATTCCCATTCTTTGCAATAGCATGCCTAACTTCAGTAACAATACCTGCGATGGTTAATTCTCTTCCTTTGATATTGTTTAAATCATCAAAATCAGCTAATGTGGCGTTACAAAATTGCTCAATTTCCATTTTAAAGTCATCTAATGGATGTGCCGATAGATATACGCCAATGATTTCTTTTTCACGCTTTAATTTTTCAAGTTTTGGCCAATTTTCTTCAGTTGGGATTGGTGGTTTTGAAATTTCTATTGTGTCTTTTCCACCAAATAGTGATTGTTGTTGCGTATCTTTATCGTTTTGGAACATGTTTCCATACCGGATAAGGCTTTCAATAAATGTACTTTCTTTATTTTCGGTAGTAACAAAGTACTGCCCCCGTTTTACTTTATCAAGATTATCAAAAGCACCAGCGGTAGCAAGAGCTTCAATGGTTTTCTTGTTTATTTGAGCGAGGGCTACCCGTTCAACAAAATCATAAATATTTTTAAAAGGTCCGTTTTCGTTTCTTTCTTTAATAATTTTAATTACCGCATTTTCTCCAACACCTTTAATTGCTCCTAATCCAAAACGAATGTTTCCCTCTTTATTTACATTAAATTTCAGTCTGCTTTCGTTAATGTCAGGACCTAAAACGGATATCCCCATCCTTTTGGCTTCGTCCATGAAGATGGTTATTTTTTTAATGTCGGTAAAGTTTCGACTTAAAACAGCGGCCATGTATTCGGGAGGGAAATGGGCTTTAAGATATGCTGTTTGATAAGATACGTATGCATAGCAGGTTGAGTGTGACTTGTTGAATGCATATTGAGCAAAAGATTCCCAGTCGTTCCAAATTTTATTTACAATTTTAATGTCGAACCCATTTTGCTTACATCCGGCAGTAAATTTTTCTTTAAGCTGCTCCATCAGGTCTTTTTTCTTCTTACCCATGGCTTTTCGCAACGAGTCGGCTTGTCCTTTGGTAAAGCCCGCAAGCTTTTGTGAAAGAAGCATCACTTGTTCCTGGTAAACGGTAATCCCATAAGTGTCGCGTAAGAATTCTTCCATCTCCGGAAGGTCATAATTTATGGGCTCTTTACCGTGTTTACGGGCAATGAATGAAGGGATATAATCCATGGGCCCCGGGCGATATAACGCATTCATCGCAATCAGATCGTCGAATCGGTTTGGTTTTAGCGCTTTTAGGTGTTTTTTCATGCCGGGTGATTCGAACTGGAAAAGTGCAGTTGTTTCGCCCCGGCTATAAAGTTCCAACGTTGTTTCATCATCAAGCGGAATGCTTGATATATCTATGTCAATATTATGGGATTCTTTTACGTTTTCAACGGCATCTTTTATGATAGAGAGCGTTTTAAGACCCAGAAAATCCATTTTTAGCATTCCGACTGATTCTACATGGTTTCCGTCGTATTGGGTTACTAAAAGTTTAGAATCTTTTGAAGTGCAAACCGGAATATGCTCTACTAAATCGTTTTTTCCAATAATTACACCACAAGCATGAAGCCCCGTGTGTCGTACTGATCCTTCGAGTGTTTCGGCAAACTTTAGTGTTTTTACAATCAGTTCATTGTCTGATTTTTTTGCATTGTTTAGTTCAGGAACTTCTTCGAAAGCTTTTTTTAACGATGTTCCGGGTTTTTCGGGCACAAGTTTAGACAATCGGTCTGCTTCGCTTAATGGTAATTTTTCAACACGAGCAACATCGCGGATAGCCATTTTTGCAGCCATGGTTCCAAAAGTGATGATGTGTGCTACTTTATTGTATCCATATTTATCAACCACCCAATCCAGCACTTTCTCCCGGCCGTCTTCATCAAAATCAATATCTATATCGGGCATCGATATCCGATCGGGATTCAAAAAACGCTCAAAAAGTAAATTGTATTGTATAGGATCAATATCGGTTATCCGATTACAGTAAGCTACTACAGAACCGGCTGCGGAACCTCGACCCGGGCCGACAGATACATTCATTTCACGAGCTGCATTTAAAAAATCCTGCACAATTAAAAAGTATCCAGGAAAACCCATGTTTTTTATTACTGAAAGCTCAAAATCAATCCTTTCACGTATTTCGTCCGTAATTTCATCGTATCGTTCTTTTGCTCCTTCGTAGGTGATATGTCGCAAATATTCGTCTTCATTGTCAAATCCTTCGGGGAGCTTAAATTCAGGCATTATTGGGGCTCGATTTAGCTCAAAATCTTCTATTTTGGCAACAATCTCATTGGTGTTTTTTAATGCTTCAGGAATATCTTCAAAAAGTTTTGTCATTTCTTCTTGAGTTTTGAAGTACTCCTGTTTGGTATAGCTCATTCGGGTAGGATCGTCGAGATCTTTACCTGTATTTAAGCAGATTAACCGATCGTGTGCTTCGGCATCTTCAGCGTTTATAAAGTGGACATCATTTGTTGCGATTAATTTGATATGGTGTTTTTGGGCAATATTAATTAATGCTTGGTTTACGATTATTTGATTCTCATAAACATCTTTATCTTTTTTAGGATCACCAGATGGATGGCGTTGTAGTTCTAGATAAAAATCATCACCAAAAATTTCTTTAAATTGCAGCGCTATTTCTTCTCCGGCTTTCTCTCCTTTATTCATGATGGCCTGAGGAATTTCACCTCCCAAACATGCCGATGAGGCAATAATTCCTTCATTATATTTTTTTAATAATTCCCAGTCTATGCGAGGGGTATAATAGAATCCTTCTGTCCACGCCAGAGAAACAAGTTTGGTTAAATTTTTATATCCTGTTAAATTTTTTGCCAGCAAAATAAGGTGATATCCGCTGCGGTCTTCTTTTCCTTTTTTTTCTTTTCGGCTACCTTCAGCAACATAAGTTTCACATCCGATGATAGGTTTTATATCTTGTTTTTTGGCTTCGTTAAAAAAATGTTTTACTCCAAACATGTTGCCGTGATCGGTAATACATACCGCAGGCATTCCATCGTTTTTTGCTTTTTTGATGAGCTGGGCAATTTCTGAGGCTCCATCTAAAATTGAATATTGCGTGTGTACATGTAAATGAGTAAAAGTTGTCATTGTAAGGTGTTGATTTATAATTAATTGTTTCGGACTTCCATGTTGTTATTCGAAGGTTAAAATTATAAAAATACCTTCGATTATGCTTAGTGATGTTAATAAGTATTTAAAAAATATACAATTATTATCTAACTCAAATCATTAACAAAATTTTGTGACTTTGGTTTTTTATTTTTGTGAAGTTTAAATGGTTTTATAAAAATGATCTGTTCGTTTTGAGAGGGATGATTATTGGAATTTCTGCAAGGAATCTTTTTATTATTAATCGATTAATAATATTTTATAATTGAAATAAAATTGTATCTTTGCCGGACATTTTAAAAAAGTAGGTTTAATTAAAATTAAAAAGAAAGAGTATGCCTGTAAAAATTCGATTAACAAGGAGAGGTAGAAAAAAATTACCTTATTATCACATTGTTGTCGCAGATAGCAGGGCGCCACGGGATGGTAGATATATTGAAAGCATAGGAACTTACAGTCCTATAACAAATCCTGCTACTATTGAACTTGATTTTGATAGAGCATTAGATTGGTTACAAAAAGGCGCTCAACCTACTGATACTTGTAGAGCTATCTTGTCGTACAAAGGTGTTTTAATGAAAAAACACTTACTCGAGGGAGTAAAAAAAGGTGCTTTAACTGAAGAGCAAGCTGAAGAAAGATTCCAAAGCTGGCTTAAGGAGAAAGAAAGCAAAATTGAAGCTAAGCGCGAACAAATTCGAAAAGGTGTTGCCGACGATGATAAAAAACGGTTGGAAGCCGAAACGAAGATTCGCGAAGCAAGAGCTGAAGAATTAGCCAAGAGAAATGCTGAAGCTGCCGCTGAGGAAGCAAAAGCTACTGCAGAAGAAACTAAAGAAGCTAAGACAGAAGAAGCTCCTGAAACCGAAGATGTAAAAGCTGAAGAGAAACAAGTTGAGGAAGCGAAAGCTGAAAAACCTCAAGAAGAAGCTGAAAAATCTGAAGAAGAAGCTCCAAAAGCTGAAAATAAAGACAATGCCAAAAAAGGGTAAGCCTATTTTCATGCATGATTAAGGATAATCATTTTTTAGCAGGATCTCTTTTACGAACCTTTGGTTCAAAAGGAGAAATAATCCTTAAATTTAAAAATGATCTTCCTGAAAAAATAAAAAAACTGGAATCAATTTTCATCGAAGTAGATGGGAAATTGGTTCCTTTTTTTATTGTTGCTATTCAAGGAAAATCAATGAATACTGCATTGGTAAAACTTGAAGGTATCGACAGTGAAAAAAAAGCACATGAATTTATCAATGCTGATTTTTATTTGTCTGAATCACAGATAAAAATTTTAGACTATTCAACGGAAGAGTATATTGATATTACCGGATATACAGTAAAAGATCAGCATAATACACTAGTTGGTTACGTTCTTGAATTTATTGATATTCCGGAGAACCCTTTATTAAAGGTTAAAACATCCGCTAACGAATTGCTTTTACCCGCTAACGATGAGCTTATTATTGAAGTTGATGATGATGAGCGATATATTTTACTTCATATCGTTGATGGGCTGTCCGATATGGATTAGTTTATTGTTTAAAATCAATATCTTTTTCAAATTGTATAATTTTTTGTCGCCACTTATTCGGTATAGGGCAGGGTTTGTCTGCCGAATCATTATAAGCAACCATTACCGAGTCGCAGGTAGCTTTTACTTCGTTTGATTTTTTGTGTATTATTTTTTGAAACATTTTAAGGCTTTTATTGCCTAACGTATATATTTTTGTTAATACCTCGACCTTTTCATCTATCAATATAGGGCGAATAAATTCAAGGGTTACTTTTGCTAAAACAAGGCCCTTTGTCTGCCATTGGATTTTTTTTTGAAAAATCTGTTCGATATAATCTGATCGGGCGAGGTCAAAATAGTTTTGGTAAACCGAATTATTTACATGCTTTAAGAGGTCAAAATCATTAAATCTTATTTGGACAGGGATTTGATGAAAAAATTGAAAATTATCAGTCATTATTTAAATCTTGGGATTCAATATCTAACTCTTCGTAAATAGAATTTTGGCTTTTAAACTCCGGAACAATCTCTTTCATTTTCCTAACAATTTCCATGTTGTTATGTTCTCTTTGTAGTAAAATAAGTTGCTGAATATCCCACTTTACTTGTTCAAAATCATAGGTTCTTACTTTGGCAATCATAATTTTTGAATGGTGGGTAGGGATCGTGTTTTCTTTATCGTTTAAAAGTTCTTCGTATAATTTCTCTCCCGGCCTTAATCCGGTATATTTAATTTGTATATCTTTTCCAATTTCTAATCCGGAGAGTTTTATCATTTTTTTTGCCAGATCGATAATTTTAACTGATTTTCCCATATCGAACAGGAAAATCTCACCAGCTCTACTAATTGCTCCAGCTTCGATTACCAGTTGACAAGCCTCGGGTATCGTCATAAAGAAACGGGTAACTTCAGGATGAGTTACCGTAACAGGGCCTCCTTTATCAATTTGTTTTTTAAATCGTAAAATTACTGAGCCATTAGAGCCAAGTACATTCCCAAACCTTGTGGTAATAAAATTGGTGTTTGATACCTGGTTAAAAGCTTGTACATATATTTCGGCAATTCGTTTCGAAGCACCCATTACGTTGGTGGGAT
This sequence comes from uncultured Bacteroidales bacterium, assembly GCA_964635605.1. Classification (GTDB taxonomy): domain Bacteria; phylum Bacteroidota; class Bacteroidia; order Bacteroidales; family UBA12077; genus UBA12077. Next base: position 8,746 of record CAZWPU010000026.1, read on the forward strand.
TCACTGCTTTATCTGTGGAAACCATCACAAATTGTTCAACTTTAAAGGTATGTGCGATATCGGCTAACATTTTGGTGCCCATGATGTTCGTTCTTAATGCTTCGGTAGGATTGCTCTCCATCATAGGAACGTGCTTATAGGCAGCAGCATGAAAAACAATTAAAGGTTTATATTCTTCGAATAGTTTTTGGATACGGTATTCATCTGCAATATTTCCAATGACAATTTCAAAATTATAAAAATTAAACTTCTCCTGTAAATCAAGCTCCATATCATATAAAGGAGACTCTGCCTGGTCGTAGAGAACTATTTTGCTTGGGTTGAAGGTGATTAATTGACGTACAATTTCACTGCCAATAGAACCAGCAGCACCTGTAACTAGGATACATTTATTTAATAATCTCTTTTTAATTTTATTGACATCCAGGATAATTGGTGGTCGCTCCAGTAGATCTTCAATTTTAATTTCTTTAATCTGGTTAAAGCTTAGTTCTCCATTAATCCATGTATTAACCTCGGGTAAAGTAAGTACTTTAATATTGTTTTGTAGGGATTGTTCAATAATAGATTGTTTTTCTTCCGAATCAATATTTTCTTTGGCGATAATTAATTTTTCAATATCATTTTTTTTCGAAAGGCTATCCAAATACTGTGGGTGATAGATGGTGACACCTTCGAGTGTTTTGCCAATATTCGTATGATTAATATCCAAAAAAGCCAATACTTTGTGTTTGCTTTCTGCATCACGATCTAGTGTTCTTTTGGTAATTACACCAAATTGATCTGCTCCATATATAACAATGCCTGTTTTTTCTTTTGTGGGATTGTATAATTCCTGATAAATAATTTTTGTGGAAAGCCGAAATGATACCATTAAAAAAATGGTGATGAGGAAATCTATAGCAATGATTGAAAAAGGAATAATGAATGTGGCATTGATTAAATAATAATTTGAAATATTAATTATTACAAAAAGGATACTTCCGGTGATCGCGACGATGAAAATTCGTTCGGTATCTTTAGCCCCTGAATACCTTATAATACCTGCGTATGTTCTAAATATTAGAAATGTAATAGAGCGAACAAACAAAACAAATGGGATGATAAAGTTCAGACTATTAAAATAAGGCTGAGGAATATCAAAATTAAATCTTAGTAAAAAGGCTAAGGAAATTGATATGGCACATATAAATAAATCGATCAGAAAAACAATCCATCTTGGAGTATATGATTTTGGGAACCAGATCATAGTAATATTTTAAAATTTTATCTTAAAGAAAGGATCCAATAATTCAAAAATAAATAAAAATATTGCAGGAAATGTAATTTTAATGCTTCTTTTATTCAACAATATTCAGAATTTTTAGCATTTCATCGATGAAAAAAAATAGTTAAAAGTCAATAGGTATTATTTTCTAATCACTTCTATTTCTCCGTTGACTCCAAGTTTTATAATTCCCGACGGAGAGGTTTGTGTATAATCATTTTGTCTCCATTGCACGATATAATCAACCAAATCAAAGATTTGAGGATTAATTGCTGAAAAATTACCAGGAGCTTTTTCTTTACTTACATTGGCTGAGGTAGCGACAATTGGTTTTCTAAATCGTTCTATCAATTTTTGCGTAAAAGGGTCGTTGGTTATTCGTATACCAATGCTACCATCACTGGCAACAAGGTTTTTAGCTAAGTTTTTTGCTTGTGGATAGATAATGGTTAATGGTTTGTCTGCCAAATCGATTAAATCCCAGGCGATATCAGGCATCTTATGGACATAGGAGGGAATTTTCCCTGCATTATCCAACAATACGAGCATGCTTTTCTGGTCGCTTCGTTTTTTTATTTGATAAATACGTTCAACTGCTTTTTCGTTGGTTGCATCACAACCAATTCCCCAGATGGTGTCGGTAGGGTATAAGATAATCCCTCCATTATACAAAAATTTTAAACAATTTTGAACATCCTGGATCATACCTTTTATATTACGTTACCAAACATTTTTATCATTTTTCTTTTCCTGCTCCAGGGTAGTTTCCTATATTCAGGGATCGGATTTTCCTTGATGTATTTTTCTACAGCATCAACCATTCTTTTAGAGGATTTTCCATCAGTATAAGGATGATAGTTGTTAATGATCCAGTTCCTTTGATCTTTGAACGTATCTTCGATAATTGTGTTATTTACAGATGTAATCAGTTGTTTTGGATTTGTAATATTTCCCCACTTAATATTTTTAGATTTGGATTTATAGGTTATTGCGGGTTTGTTTAAAAGTAAAAACTCATAAACAACTGATGATGTATCACTAATCATTAAATCCGATAATAGAAGATATTTGATAATATTACTTTCTTCGATGACTTTCGCATTAGGGATTGCTTTGCATAAAGACTTATATTCTGACACCACTTTATTATCCATTAAATCATGGAATTTTATTAAAAGCAAGTTTTCGGTATTGGCTAATGTTAAAATAGTATCTTTTAAATCAATTGCTGATGTTAGTGAGGGAGAAAAAGTTGGTGCATACAGAATAATTTTTTTTACTTTATATTTATTTAGTAATTCTTTTTTATCTGTATGGTATAAATCTTTCTGTAAAAAAAGTTGATCTAATTTTGGCCAACCTGTCTCAATTACTTTAAAATCTTTATGTTTTTGGGCAAGAATTTTAAATTTATTGGTAAAATAAGGACCTTGTGTTAAATATAGGTCGAAATATTTACGAATTCGAAAATGTCCCTTTTTTTCACCTGCCAGTCCATGGAAAACCTGTACTTTTAATCCTCGTAAATAGTGCGGTACTTCATTCCCCGGAACAAAAATAACATCATTATTAAAGTTATGAATTTTTTGAATATTGGTTGTAAAATCACATTCTTTTTTAAAAGGGAACTTATTGACAATATCAATCGGGACAAACCATTTAACTTCGTGGTTTTGTGAAATAAGTTCGTTGTGTAATGGTTTTAGAATACCAAATGCATAAGGGTTTTTACAAAAAAGAGTAGTTCTCATATTATCCTATTTGAACATCTTGTTCACATTTTTTAAATCTTCAACAAAATCAACCTCCATGCAGTTGTATTTTGATATATCTACAGCGTTTACTTTGATATGATCTTTTTGAATGGCCAGTTCGATGCCCCGCTCAAAATAATCGTTATCGTTACATTCTTCTAATCGTTTAATAAAAAAGTTAATATCTTTGGAAGAAATAAAGTTAATGCCAACAGCTTCTCCAAGTCCGGGGTTAACACTTTTAGAAATTTTTTTAATAAATCCATCACTATCTAATGAATATTTAACTTCTTCTTCACCCACTTCTTCATTGTTTACTGAAACAAACGATTCATTTTTGTTGATGTATGGAGTAAGTAAGTCAAAAACACGTTTGTCAAAAACCACATCTCCATTGAGCCATAATACCGATTCGCTATGGTACTTCTTTAATGCTTTTAATAAACTTTTTGATGTATTGGTTTGATCGAAAACCGGATTGTATATATAGGTAGCATCGGACATACTTTCCATAATAAGATTTTTTTTAAACCCTACTACTATATTGATATCATCAAAATTAAAATAGGAAGTTAAATTGTTGATTTGCTGCTTCATAATGGTGTCTCCGTTTTTTAATGGAGTTAGTGGTTTTGGGAAAGGATTTCCTAATCTTGATCCAATGCCTGCTGCTAAAATAACTATTTTCATGATCTGTTTATTATGCGATTGTAGTTGTATATTTTCCTTTTTTGCCTATTTTTTTTTAATCAAACTTAAGATAGCAAAGATAAAATTTTTATTAAGAACGTTAGAAAAAGTATATAATTAAAAATTTATGTATAAATAATTGGTATCCTAGCTGTTGTAATATATTGTTGCAGATTCACAAAACAGGCAAACCTTAACATTAATTTAAAAATGGTAAATATTCCACAGTAGTCAGATAGAATCTTATTTGAGCGAGAAAAGTAATGTTTAATGTGATTGACTTTTTAGATGAGCAGAACATTGATTACTCCTTGGTGGGAGGAACTTTGCTTAGAATTGGAAGAGATGATAGTTTATTATCTTGGAATCGTGATATTGACTTATCTATTTCTGTAAATGATGCCGATAAATTTTACGTGAATTAAAAATACTATAATTGAAATTTATATCAATAAAAAATATTTATATACGCATAACTAAAAAATAATTTGATCAAATTATTTTTTTAGTAATAATATTCTCGATAATATTATTTCGTTTTAGGTAAGTCCTTATTAATTTAAGATCAGGATGAAAATCGAGTTCAGACCAATCCGTTTCTTTACATAAAGAATAATTTACTTTAAATCCTTTGTCAATGATTTCTTGTATTGCTTTTAAATAAAACACATTGCGATTTTCTGGAATTCTTACCATTTCGTCTAAAACAGAAGTATAAATTGATGGTCCTTTATTTGAAAACTTGATCATTCCAATTGACTCACCGTTAGCTTTTTGCGGGTTTATTTTTTTACTTACTTCCAATATGTGACCATCTTTATGAATAACTTTCATATCATCATCATCATATTCCTTCTTTTCATCAATAACCATAGTAATATCATAATTACTTTTTAAAAGTTTTTCGACTACTTCTGGTGTAAAAATATCATCCCCATTAATTGAAATAAATTCATCTTGCATATAATAACGAGCCATCCATACAGAAAGAAGATTGTTTGAAATATCGTAAAATGGGTTATAAACAGTTGTGATATTTAGTTTTTTTTGGTAATCTTTTAATTTTGCTTCTATTTGATCGGCTTTATATCCAACAATAATTACAATATCTTTAATATTATTTTCTAAAAGACTATGAAGTTGTGTTTCTAACAAGGTAAGACCATTCCCAATTTCTAATAAACTTTTTGGGGTATTTTTAGTTAAAGGATATAGTCTTTCACCTTTTCCTGCTGAGATCAAAATTGCTTTCATATCATGTGATTTTTATTCAAAGAAACTAAATAACTGAATATTATCCAATCGAAATTTAAGATAGTTCATAACACAAATATTGTTGATTTATTTCCCTACCTTACTTTTTTTAAACAGCTGATAATAATTATTAATCAATTTTATAATGGTTCGTCTACCCCGACCCCAAAAAAAGGTTTGTAAAATATAAAGAGGATACGGTATTTTAGGCAAGCGATTATAAAATTTTGCTATTTCATTGGCTTGTCGTTCTGTTGCATGGCCATCGGGTTTATAAACTGTATAATTAAAAATTTTATTTCTTATTTCTTTGTATTTATCATGTTGCACATTTTGTTTAACCATGGGCAATATATCCTTTTTGTTATTTATAACATCGCCTGCCTGCCATGCATAAGTATTAGAGCCTATATCATCGGAAGGCTTATAGTTTTCAGGTGATGGGTTTGCAAAAACGATTGGCCGGTTAAAATGAAACCATTCGTAACAGGCTGTTGATATATCGGATATCATTAAGTCTGCCTGATACATATAAGGTAAAATATTGTCATCGATTTTTGTTACAACATTTTCTTCTGCTCCGAGTTCTTTAATTAAATCATCAATTTGATCGTATATATCGCCTGGTGTACGTTCTATTTTACTATGGTACTTAATAATTATATTAAAATCTTTATGCAACTCCCTCACAATTTTTTTTGCCCATAGCATAAGCGATGATTCTCCGTAAGCAGAAAATTTAATGATTTTAGTTACATTTTGTTTTGCAATCCAGGTGGGAGCATAAAGAATCGTTTTTTTTCCGTTATTAAAAACAGGTTTTACATCTATGCTTTTATTAATAAGCGGATCGAATTTAGGATAACCAACAATTTTCCACTCTTTTATATACTTTAAATATCTAGCCTTTTTAACCTTATCTTTTGTTTTCTCTCCCGGAAATAAAACCAGATTATAGAGCAATATATTTAACGATTCAACATAGTTTTTATCAGATAAACCACCATGGAATATTTGTACAGATTTGCCGTAATAAAACGAATTAAAACCCGGGTAAACAACCATTCGGATTCTGTGCTTTAATATTATTTTTCTTGTTGCTGTTTTGCCTTTCGCATAAATCACCTGTTTTTCAAGTTCAGGATATTTTTGCAAAATAAAATCATAGATTTTCTTATTTGTTGTAATTACGATCCCCCCCAAGTATGGCAGAAGTCTGTAAATTGGTGGGAAATGCTGAATATCCGTTTGTAAATAATATGCTATATTCAATTTTTTATTATCCATCATAAATCAAAAAAATTACACAATAACATCATATTCTCTCAAAGCATCGTTTAATGATGTTTTAAGATTGGTTGACTTTTTTCTTTTTCCAATAATCAATGCACAAGGAACCTGGTATTCGCCGGCATTAAAT